>JANXAP010000019.1 GCA_025062275.1 Dehalococcoidia bacterium | reverse complement strand
GAGGCCCACCGCCCGAAGGGCACGCCCGGCCGGAGCATAAAAGGCTCGCCGCCCGCGGCCAGCAGGCGCTCGTACTCGGGCCCGCTCAGCCGCAGGAAGAGGCGGTCGTCATCGACGAAGGCGAACATGCGGCCGTTGGGCGCCAGGAAGCACCTGGCCCCGAACATGGGCCGCACCACCACGCCGGGGAGGGAAGCGGGCGAGAGGGGGTCTGCCATCGGTCACCCCACGGCCGCAAGGCGAGCCACCGGCCTGGCCAGCCCCCGCAACACAGCCTCAGGCCCCGCCAGGCCGCGGCGCGAGCCGGTCACTCCCACTCGATGGTGCCGGGGGGCTTGGAGGTGATGTCGTAGACGACGCGGTTCACGCCCGGCACCTCGTTGACAATGCGCGAAGAGATGCGCGCCAGCACGTCGTAGGGCAGGCGCGCCCAGTCGGCCGTCATGGCGTCCTCGGCCGTCACCGCCCGCACCGCCACCACGTAGCCGTAGGTGCGGTAGTCGCCCATGACCCCCACCGAGCGCGTGTCGGTCAGCACGGCGAAGGACTGCCAGAGCTGCCGGTAGAGGCCCGCCCGCTTGATCTCGTCCATCACGATCCAGTCGCAGGCCCGCAGCAGCTCCAGCTTCTCCTCCGTCACCTCGCCGATGACGCGGATGGCCAGCCCCGGGCCGGGGAAGGGCTGGCGGTAGACCATCTCCTCGGGCAGGCCCAGCTCCAGCCCCACCCGCCGCACCTCGTCCTTGAACAGGTAGCGCAGGGGCTCCAGCAGGCGGAAGCTCATCTCCTTGGGCAGGCCGCCCACGTTGTGGTGGGTCTTGATCTTGGCGGCGGCGCCGGAGCCGGCAGCGCTCTCGATAACGTCGGGGTAGGTGGTGCCCTGGGCAATGAACTCGAATTCGCCCAGCTTGCCAGCCTCGGCCTCGAACACGCGGATAAAGGTCTCGCCGATGACTTTTCGCTTCTCCTCCGGGTCCGTCACTCCCCGCAGCCGCTCCAAGAAAGTGCGGGTAGCGTCCACGTAGACCAGCGGAATGCCGAGGTGGCGGCGGAAGGTGTCCTGAACCCGCTCCGGCTCCTCTCGCCGCAGGAGGCCATTGTTGACGAAGATGCAGGTGAGCTGGTCGCCCACGGCCCGGTGCACCAGGGCAGCCGTCACCGCCGAGTCCACCCCGCCCGAAAGGGCGCAGAGGACGCGGCTGCCGCCCACCGTCTCCCGTACGCGCTCCACCGCCTCGGCGATGAAGTTGCCCGGTGTCCAGTCGCCACGACAGCCGCAGACACGGTAGAGGAAGTTGCGGATGATCTCCTTGCCCAGAGGCGTGTGCACCACCTCGGGATGGAACTGGAGGCCGAACATACGCGAGTCATCGGCCATGACCGCCACGGGGGAGTTGTCCGAATGGGCCAGAGCACGGAATCCCGGCGGCAGCTCCGTCACCTGGTCGCCGTGGGACATCCAGACGGGGAAGGATGTGGGCAGCCCCGCGAAGAGGGGGGAGGAGGGATCGTCCACCTGCAACAGCGACAGGCCGTATTCGCGTCGTTGAGAGGGGGCTACGCGGCCCCCGAGCTGGTGGGCCAGCAATTGCATGCCGTAACAGATGCCCAGCACCGGCAGGCCCGACCCGAAGACGTAGTGGGGCGCCAGGGGGGCACCTTCATCGTATACCGATGCAGGGCCACCCGAGAGGATGAAGCCCCGCGGCGAGAGGCGCGCTATCTCGTCCCAGGGGGTGTCGGGCGGCACCAGCTCGCAGTAGACGTTGCATTCTCGCACCCTGCGGGCGATGAGCATGCTATACTGGGAGCCGAAGTCCAGGACGACTACCGTCTCGGGCTGCCGACGCCGCTCCGACGGCCCGGGAGCCGGAGCGTGGCCCTCCCGCTCGCGGGCGATCTCCAGATAGGTAGAGACCTCCACGTCGTCGGAGGCGGACAGGCGGTGGCTGGGGGGCGGGACCGGCCGGGTCATAACGGCTCGTTTGACTCTCATGCTAGCGGCGTCGGCGCAACCTGTCAATCAGCAAAACTGGTTAGCAGTAATGCTCGCTCCTGCAGGTGCCCGTCATGGCGTTGCGTAGGTTGAGGGGAGCCGCCCTGCTAGCCGCCGTGGGCGTAGGGGCGGCAGCCCTGGCCTACCGCCTGCTGAGCGGGCGCCAGCCCGCAGGCCGTCGACAGCTCAGGCTGGTGGGCCTGCGGGAGCCAGTGGAGGTGCTGCGCGACCGCTGGGGAGTGCCCCACATCTACGCCAGGAACCTCTGGGACCTCTTCTTCGTCCTGGGCTACCTGCAGGCCCGGGACAGGCTCTGGCAACTGGACTTCTACCGTCGGCTCGCCACCGGCACCCTGGCCGAGGTGATGGGCGAGGCGGCCCTGGAATACGACCGCCTGATGCGGCGGGTGGGCATCGGCCGCGTCGCCCGCCGTGACGTGGACCGACTGCAGCCCCAGGTGAGGGAGGCACTGGAGGCCTTCGCCGCCGGCGTCAACGCCTGGCTCGCCTCGGGCACCCTTCCGGTGGAGTGCCTGGTGCTGCGATACCGCCCCCAGCCATGGCAGGTCGCCGACTCCACCGCCATCGGGCGCTTCATAGCCTGGACGCTGTCCGGCAACTGGGACCGAGAGGTGCTCAGGGCCTGGCTGCTGGAGCGCTTCGGTCCCGAAACGTTGGCCGAACTGGAGCCCCAGTACCCCCTGGGCAAGCCACTGGTGCTGCCCCCTGGGTCACCCTCCCGCTCCCCTGGCCCGGATCTACGTCGGGAGTTCCGCGAGCTGGCGCTGGCAGTGGTGGGCGGCGGCCTCAGCAACAACTGGGTGGTGGATGGCAGCAAGTCGGTGACGGGGAAGCCACTGCTGGCCAACGACCCCCACCTGCCCCTGAGCATTCCCTGCATATGGTACGAAGCGCATCTCGAGGCCCCGGGACTGCGCGCGGCAGGGGTCTGCCTTCCCGGGCTGCCAGCCATCATCATCGGTCACAACCAGCGCATCGCCTGGGGCGTGACGGCGGCCATGGTGGACCAGGACGACCTGTATATCGAGCGGTTGGATCCTTCGGACCCGTCCCGTTATCAGTTCCAGGGGCGCTGGGAGCAGGGGGAGGTGGTGAGGGAGGAGATACGGGTGCGGGGGCGCGAAGAGCCGGTGGTGGAGGAGGTGCTCGTCACCCGTCATGGCCCCATCATCAGCCCCTGCCTGCCCGGGGTGGACAGGCCGCTGGCGCTGCGCAGCGTCTGTCTGGAGGAGAGGGACTTCGCCGGGGGCCTCCTGGCGCTGATGCAGGCCGAGGACTGGGAGGGGTTCCGGTCAGCCCTGAGAGGATGGGTCTCCAGCGTCCTCAATTTTGTATACGCCGACGTAGACGGCAACATCGGTTACCAGATGGCCGGACTGGTGCCCGTGCGCAGAAAGGGGCTGGGGCTGGCGCCGGCACCGGGCTGGACGGGCGAGTACGAATGGGAGGGCTACCTGCCTTTCGAGGAGTTGCCCCACAGCTTCAACCCTCCCTCCCACTGGCTGGCCACAGCCAACAACAAGGTGGTGGACGACGACTACCCCCACTTTCTCAGCGCCGAGTATGTGGACAGCCCCCGCATCGAGCGCATCGTCCAGGTGCTTACGTCGCGACAGGCCCTGTCCAGCGAGGACTTTCGTGCCCTCCAGACCGACCTGCAGTCGCTGCCGGGGCAGGAGCTGGCAAAGCTCATCCTGTCCCTCGAGCCGCGAGACCCCTGGGCACGCCGGGCCCAGACCTTCGTGGGGGCCTGGGACGGCTCCCTGCATCCGGAGAGCATCGCTGCCGCCATCGTGCAGGCCTTCTTCGTCCACCTGGTGAAGAGGGCGCTGGAGGAAAAGGTGGGCGCCATGGCCGATTTCCTCCTGGGTCGGCCGGTGCACCCCCTACGCGACGCCGGCCACTTCTTCATCGACTCCGCTTCCTGGCTGCTGCGCAAGATGCAGGAGCGGCCCGACTGGTTCCCCGGCCGCACCTGGCGGGAAGTGGCCGAACAGGCGCTGGTGGACGCCGTGCGCGATCTGCGCCGTCGCCTGGGCGACGACATGACCCGCTGGCAATGGGGCCGGCTCCACCGCCTCGTGCTGCGGCACCCCCTGGGGCAGGTGCGGGCGCTGGCGCCCATCTTCAACCGCGGCCCCTACCCGGTGGGCGGTGATGCCAATACCGTGGCCCAGGCCGCGTATCTGCCCTACGATGGCTACGAGGTGGTCAGCTTCGCTGCCTCCTGGCGCATGATCGTCGACCTGGCCGACTTCAACCGCAGCCTCGGGGTCATCCCCGGAGGTCAGTCGGGCAACCCCGCCAGTCGCCACTACACGGACCAGCTCCAGCTCTGGCTCCAGGGCGAATATCATCCCATGCCCTGGGACCGGGAGCAGGTGGAGAAGCACGTAGAGTCTCGCCTGCACCTCACCCCGTGACCCTTTACACCCCCTGGCGGAGGCGAAAGTGGCGAAGAAGAGCGTGCGCGATATAGACGTGCGCGGTAAGCGGGTGCTGGTGAGGGTGGACTTCAACGTCCCCCTGGACCAGTCCGACCACCGCGTGCTGGACGATTCCCGCATCCGCGCCTCCCTCCCTACCATCCGTCACCTGCAGGAGCAGAGGGCGCGCATCGTCCTCTGCTCCCACCTGGGACGGCCCAAGGGTCGCGACGAGAGCCTTAGCCTCGCGCCAGTAGCCCGACGCCTCTCGGAGCTGCTGGGGAGGACAGTGCCCCTGGCACCCTGTTGCGTGGGGCGGGAGGTGGAGGAACTGGTCGCCTCCCTGGGCGAGGGCGACGTCCTGCTGCTGGAGAACGTCCGCTTTCATCCCGAGGAGGAGAAGAACGACCCCGAATACGCCCGCGCCCTCGCACGCCTGGCCGACGTCTACGTCAATGACGCCTTCGCTGCCGCTCACCGAGCCCATGCCTCCACCGCCGGTGTGGCCGCCTATGTGCCGGCGGTGGCGGGTCTGCTGATGGAGCGGGAGATAGCCCACCTTTCGAGGGCGCTGGAGCCGGAGCGGCCCTACGCCGCCGTCATCGGTGGGGCGAAGATCAGCACCAAAATAGGGGTGCTGCACAACCTTCTGCGGCGGGCAGACCGTCTGCTGCTGGGGGGCGGCATGGCCAATACCTTCCTCAAGGCTGAGGGGTTCCCGGTGGGCGCTTCCCTGGTGGAGGACGACTATCTCGACGAGGCCCGGCGAATCATGGACGAGGCGCGGGAGCGGGGCGTGCGCCTGCTCCTGCCCAGCGACGTGACTGTCGCCGAGCGGGTGGCGGCCGATGCCCAGACCCGTCGCGTGTCGGTGAAGGAGGTCCCTGAGGGCTGGCACATCGTCGACATCGGCGACACGACCCTGGACGTGTTCGCGCGCGCCCTGGAGGACTGCCGCACGGTGGTCTGGAACGGGCCTATGGGCATCATGGAGCTGGAGCCCTTCGCTCGTGGCTCGAGGCGGCTGGCGGGCATCATAGCCGGCCTGCGGGATGCCGTTACCATCGTCGGTGGCGGCGAGACGGCGGCCGTCGTGGAATCTCTGGGCCTGGCCGACCGCTTCACCCACGTCTCCACCGGCGGCGGTGCCACCCTGGAATTCCTCGAGGGGCGGGAGCTGCCCGGAATCGCTGCCCTGCTGGACGCCTGAGGGGGTGCGCCATGCGCGTAGGCTTCATCGGGCTGGGCAACATGGGCATGCCCATGGCCCGCAACCTGCTGGCCGCCGGGCACCAGGTGCGGGCCTACAACCGCACCCTGGCCCGCGCCCAGGAGCTGGCCTCGGAGGGGGCCGAGGTGGCCCGCACCCCGGCCGAGGCAGCCAGGGACGCCGAGGTGCTGGTGACCATGCTGGCCGATGACGCAGCGGTGGAAGCGACGCTGCTGGGGCCCGAAGGTGCCATGGACGCCCTGCCAGCGGGCGCCGTGCACCTCTCCATGAGCACCATCGGCGTCGAGACCTCGCGACGGCTGGCCCAGGCCCACGCCGGACGGGGCCAGGGCTATGTGGCCGCCCCGGTCTTCGGGAGGCCCGAGGCAGCGGCCGCCCGCGCCATGTGGATCGTGGCCAGCGGCGGCCGGGAGCACATCGAGCGCTGTCGGCCGCTGCTGGAGGCCATGGCCGCCGGCTACACGGTAGTGGGCGAAGACCCGGCGGCGGCCAACGTCGTCAAGCTGGCCGGCAACATGCTCATCGCTGCCGCCATCGAGGCCATGGGCGAGGCCTCCGCCCTGGTGGGCCTGCACGGGGTGGACCCGGGCCTGTTCCTGCAACTGGTGGCCGAGCGGGTCTTCCGTTCCCCCCTCTACGCCAACTACGGCCGCCTGGTGGCCGAGCGACGCTTCGAGCCGGCGGGCTTCAGGCTGCGCCACGGCCTGAAGGACGTGAAGCTGGCCCTGGCGGCGGGAGAGGAGAAGGCGCTGCCCCTGCCCGTCGCCAGCCTGCTGCGCGACCGCTTGCTGGCCGCCCTGGCCCGGGGGTGGGGCGAGCGCGACTGGGCCTCCGTCACCGAGCTGGCCCGCCCCGACGCTGGCTAGCGACCGCGCCCATGTCCCATAATCGGTAGGTGGCTGACATGGATCTCGAACTGGCGCGACAGCTCAGCACCGAGGCCGATACCAAGATCGTGCTCCTGGTGATGGACGGTCTGGGAGGCCTCCCTCACCCCGAGACGGGGCGCACGGAGCTGGAGACGGCCTACACGCCCAACCTGGACCGCCTGGCCCGCGAGAGCATGTGCGGCCTCACAGTGCCGGTGGCCCCCGGCATCACGCCCGGGAGCGGCCCCGGGCACCTGGCCCTCTTCGGCTACGACCCCCTGAAGTTCCAGGTAGGACGTGGGGTGCTGGAGGCCCTGGGCATAGACTTCGACCTGCGGCCGGGCGACGTGGCCGCCCGCGGCAACTTCTGCACCGTGGACGAGGCCGGCATCATAACCGACCGCCGGGCTGGGCGCATCGACACCGAGCGATGCGCCCAGCTGGTGTCCAGGCTCCAGGGCATAGAGGTTGACGGCGTGCAGGTCCTGGTGAAGCCGGTGCGAGAGCACCGCTTCCTGGTGGTGCTGCGAGGCCAGGGCCTCTCGGACCGCGTGTCCGACACGGACCCTCAGCGAGAGGGGGTGAAGGTGCCGCCAGCCACGGCCACCTCGCCCGAGGGAGAACGCACCGCTTCCCTGGTCAACCGCTTCGTGGCGGAGGCGGCCCGCCGCCTGCGGGACGAGGCACCGGCCAATATGCTGCTGTTGAGGGGATTCGCGGTGCGCCCCCACTGGCCCACGGTGCAGGAGGTCTTTCGCCTGAGGGCAGCAGCGGTGGCCTACTACCCCATGTATCGCGGCCTTGGCAAACTGGTGGGCATGCAACCATTGCCCTCGGGGCCGCGGCTGGAGGACGCCATCGCCTCGGCACGCGAGCACTGGCACCAGTTCGACTACTTCTTCCTCCACTACAAGGCCACCGACACAGCCGGGGAGGACGGAGACTTCGACCGCAAGGTGGAGGCCATCGAGGCAGCCGACCGGGCCATCCCCGCCCTGCTGGACCTGGACCCCGACGTGCTCATCGTCACCGGCGACCACTCGACGCCCGCGGTGCTGGGGGGCCACTCATGGCACCCGGTGCCCTTCATGATGCGGGCACGCTGGGCCCGGGCCGACGATTGCGACGCCTTCAACGAGGTAGCGCTGCAGCGGGGCATCCTGGGCACCTTCCCGGCGGTGGAGGTCATGCCACTGGCCTTGGCCCACGCCCGCCGTCTCCTCAAGTTCGGGGCCTGAGATGCGAACGCCCCTCGTCGCCGGCAACTGGAAGTGCCACCTGCGCCTCGATAGCGCCCGGGCCCTCGCCTCTTCCCTGCGCGATGGGCTGCAGGGCCTGCTCGGGGTGGAGGTGGTCGTCTGCCCGACCTTTCTCCACATACTGCCTGTGCGGGACGTGCTCGCCGGCTCCAGCATAGGCCTCGGCGCTCAGGACACCCACTGGGAAGACGACGTGGCTGCCACCGGCGAGGTGGGCCCGGCCATGCTGGCCGAGGCCGTGCAGTACGTCATCATCGGTCACTCGGAGCGGAGGCATGTGTTCGGGGAGTCCGACGAGGCCGTTCGTCGCAAGCTGGAGGCAGCCCTGGCCCAGGGGCTGAGGCCCATCCTCTGCGTCGGCGAGACCTTGCAGGAGCGGGCGAGAGGGCATACCCATGCCGTCCTGGAGCGGCAGACGCGCTCCGCCCTGGAGGGCCTCGGCCGCGCCGACGGCCTGGTGGTAGCCTACGAGCCGGTATGGGCCATCGGCACCGGCGTGGCCGCCACCGCTCACCAGGCAGCGGAGGCCATAGCCTTCGTGCGGCAGCTCATCGCCCGCTACCTGGGGGAGCGGGCGGCGGAGGAGACGCGTATCCTGTACGGCGGGAGCGTCAGTCCGGCCAACATAGCCGAGTTCGTCTCCCTGCAGGATGTGGACGGCGCCCTGGTGGGAGGAGCGAGCCTCAAGGCCGACGCCTTCGTCCAGATAGTGCAGGCGACGGCGCAGGCCAAGAAAGGCGGGAGGTGAGGGCCATGGCGGGGGAGGCGATGCTCCGGCGCCTGCGCAACGGCAGGGAGATAAACATAGCTGTCAAGGGGCGCCGCAGCGGCCGCGATATCGTGCTGCCGGTGTGGTTCGTCCTGGACGAGCAGCGGGACTGCCTGTGGCTGCTGCCGATTCGCGGCTCCCGCAGCCCCTGGTTCCGCAACCTGGAGGCCCGTCCGCAGGTGCAGGTGCAGGCGGGCGGAGAGTCCATCAGCGCCACGGCGAAGGTGCACCGGGACCCCGCCATCGTCCACGACGTGATCGAGCGGTTCAAGGCCCGCTACACGGCCCGCGAGTTCGAGCGCTACTATAGCGGTGTGGACGTGGCCATAGAGGTGCCCCTGACCGATGACCGCTAGGCACGAGGCTCGACCCTGCTCCCTCGTCGCCATCGTCGGCCCTACGGCCACCGGCAAGAGCGCGCTCGCCATTGCCCTGGCCCTCCGCTTCCAGGGCGAGGTTATCAACGCCGACTCGCGTCAAGTCTATGTGGGTATGGACATCGGCACCGCCAAGCCCGCTCCCGAGGAGCGGGACAAGGTGCCCCACCACCTGTTCGACATCGTCCGTCCCGACGAGCCTTTCAGCCTGGGACGCTGGCTGGAGCTGGCCCGGGAGGCCCTGGAGGACATCTGGAGCCGGGACAGGTTGCCCATTCTGGTGGGCGGCACGGGCCAGTATGTCTGGGCGCTGCTGGAGGGATGGACGGTGCCCAAGGTGCCGCCACAGCCAGAGCTGCGCCGCCAACTGGAGGAGCGGGCGCGACGAGAGGGCGTAGAATCCCTCTACGCCGAGCTGGCCGGCCGCGACCCTGCGGCCACGGCCTTCGTCGATCCCCGCAACCTGCGGCGGGTGGTTCGTGCCCTCGAGGTGATGGAGGCCACGGGCCGCCCCTTCTCCGAACAGCGACGCCGCGCCGGTGCACCTTTCCGCCACCTGACCATAGGCCTGTGGCTGCCGAGACGAGAGCTGTATCGCCGCATCGACCAGCGGGTGGAGGAGATGGTGCGCCGCGGCCTGGTGGACGAGGTGCGCGGGCTGCTGGCCCGGGGCCTCACGCCCGATTTGCCAGCCATGAGCAGCATCGGCTACAGGGAGATCTGCCAGTACCTGCGCGGGGAGCTGACGCTGGCGGAGGCGATTGAGCGTATCAAGGCCGGCACCCATCGTCTCGTCCGTCATCAGGAGAACTGGTTCCGCCGCAACGATCCTCGTATCCACTGGCTGCGGGCCGAAGATCCCCAGCTGATAGAGAAGGCTTCGCGCCTGGTAGAGGAGTTCCTGTGGGCGCGAGAGGAGGCTGTGCCGTGCGCTTCGTGAAGATGCACGGCACCGGCAACGACTTCGTATTGCTGCAGCCGGAGCTGGAGGACCGGGACTGGCCCTCCCTGGCCCGCACCCTGTGCGACCGCCACTTCGGCATCGGCGCCGACGGCGTGATCCTCGTGCTGCCCTCCCGGGAGGCCGATGTGCGCATGCGCATCTTCAACCCCGATGGCTCCGAGGCCGAGATGTGCGGCAACGGGATCAGATGCCTGGTGCGCTACGCCGTGGAGACGGGCCTGGCCAGACCCCGCGACGGTCGCCTGACGGTGGAAACGGCCGCCGGCGTCCTCCCCGCCTGGGTGGAGATGGAAGGCAGCCAGGTGCGGCGCGTTCGGGTGGGCATGGGCATCCCCCGCTTCTCACCGTCGGAGGTGCCCGTCCTGGCCGAGGGCCCCGGCCCCCTGCTGGACCTGCCCCTGGAGGTGAAGGGCTGGCGCCTCTCCCTCACCTGTCTCTCGCTGGGGAATCCCCACGCCGTCCATTTCCTGGACAGGCCGGTGGAAGACTTCCCCCTGGAACAGGTGGGGCCGGCGGTGGAACATCACCCGCTGTTTCCGCGGCGTGTCAACCTCGGCGTGGCCCGAGTGCTGGACAGGAAAAGCATGGAACTGCGGGTGTGGGAGCGAGGGGCAGGGCCGACGCTGGCCTGTGGCTCCGGCGCCACCGCCGCTGTGGTGGCCGCCCGCCTGCATGGCCTGGTGGACGACACGGTCAGCGTGAGGCTGCCGGGAGGCCCCTTGACCATCCAGTGGGACGGCCAGGGCGAGGCCTACCTGAGCGGGCCCGCCGAATGGTTGTTCGAGGGCAGATGGCTGGGACGATAGTGCCCGGCCGGGGATGCACGACGCCATGGCAGCGCTGACCCCGTCTCTGTCACCGAAACCCGGCGCAGGGGGGTGATACCGCCACCGACCATGGCGAGCCATCTGCGGCCTCCCGACCCCTGCGCGTATGAAGGAAGGAGGTATGAGGTGATCAAGCTGGTATACTGCATGCACCGTCGGCCGGGCATGACCCTGGCAGAGTTCCAGAAGCACTGGCGGGAGGTGCATGCCCCCCTGGTGAAGAAGAACGCCGCCGTCCTGGGCATCCGGCGATATGTGCAGGTCCACACCCTCGACAGCCCGTTCGTGCGCGAGCTCAACAGACAGCGGGGCTGCGACCTGGAGCCTTTCGACGGCGTAGCCGAGATCTGGCTGGACAGCCTGGACGGCTTCGCTGCTGTCCTGCAGTCGGAGGAGGGGCGCCGCGCCGTCGAGGAGCTGGCCGAGGACGAGCGGCGGTTCATCGATTTCGAGCGCTCCATCGTCATCTTCGCTGAGGAGCACCCCATCATCGCCTAGGGAGGAAGGCCCTTGAGGCTCTCGCGCCGCCTGGACAAGCTGCCGCCCTACCTCTTCGTCGAGATCAGCCGCAAGATAGCCGAGAAGCGGTCTCAGGGCATTCGGGTCGTCTCCTTCGCCATAGGGGACCCCGACCTGCCAACGCCTCAGCATATCCTCGATGCCCTGCTGGAGGCGGCCCGCGACCCCGCCAACCACCGCTATCCCGAGACCGAGGGGCTGCCGGAGCTACGACAGGCCATCGCCCGCTGGTACCGGCGCAGGTTCGGGGTGGAACTGGACCCCGATACCGAGGTGTTGCCTCTCATAGGCTCCAAGGAGGGCATCGGCCACATCGCCCTCTGCCTGATAGACCCTGGGGACGTGGCGCTGGTGCCCGATCCCGGCTATCCGGTCTACTCGATGGGAACGGTGCTGGCCGGCGGCGAGCCTTACTACCTGCCCCTGCGGGCAGAAAACGGCTTTCTGCCCGACCTGGACGAGGTGCCCCCGGAGGTGGCTCGACGGGCGAAGGTTCTTTGGCTCAACTACCCCAACAACCCCACGGGCGCCGTGGCCGACCTCGCCTTCTTCCGCCGGGCGGTGGAATTCGCCCGCCGCTACGGCCTGGCCATATGCCACGACGGCCCTTACACCGAGGTGGCCTTCGATGGCTACCGCCCGCCCAGCTTCCTCCAGGTCGAGGGGGCCAAGGAGGTAGGCATCGAGTTCCACTCCTTTTCCAAGACCTATAACATGACTGGCTGGCGCATCGGCATGGCAGTGGGCAATGCCGAGCTGATCCGGGCCCTGCGGGATGTCAAGTCCAACCTGGACTCGGGCATACCGCAGGCCATCCAGCGCATGGCCATCGCCGCCCTAGAAGGTCCCCAGGACTGCATCGAGGAGCACAACCGGGTGTACCAGCGACGCCGCGACCGGCTGGTCGAAGCGTTGCGCGGCCTGGGGCTGAGGGTGGACCCCAGCCCCGCCTCCCTGTACCTCTGGGCGCGGGTGCCCGAGGACGAGACTTCAGTGAGCTATACGACCCGGCTGCTGGAGGAGGCAGCGGTGGTGGTCACCCCTGGCGTCGGTTACGGCCCCAGCGGCGAGGGCTATATCCGCCTCTCCCTCACCGTTCCCGACGAAGACCTGGAAGAGGGCCTCCGCCGCATGGAGAGGCTGGCTCGGGGCGAGAGACCTATCCTGTGATGACCGGCCCGCCGAGGGATGGCTTATACTGATAAAGGAGCACGATAAGGAGGAGGGAGGATAGCATAGGCCGCAGGCTGCACGAGACCGTCAGCCCGCCCGAGCGTGCCCTGCTGGTGGCGGCAGAGCCCAAGAACGGCAGCCGCCGCGACGGCTGGGACGCCGCCAGCTCCCTGGAGGAGCTGGCCCTCCTGGCCGACACTGCCGGTGCCCGGGTGGTGGGCAGGGTAGTCCAGCGGCTGGAGCGCCCCGACCCGGCCTACTACGTGGGCCGCGGCAAGTTGCAGGAGATAGTTTCCCTGCGGACGTCCCTCCAGTACGACCTGGTCATATTCGACGACGAGCTTTCGCCCGTCCAGCAACGCAACCTGGAGAAGGCCCTCCAGGTAAAGGTGCTGGACCGCACAGCCCTCATCCTGGACATCTTCGCCCAGCACGCCCGCACGCGGGAGGGACGGCTGCAGGTAGAATTGGCCCAGCACGAATACCTGTTGCCCCGCCTGCGTGGGCAGTGGTCCCACCTGGAGCGCCTCGGGGGCGGCATCGGCACCCGCGGCCCGGGAGAGACGCAGCTGGAGACGGACCGCCGGCTCATCAAGCGCCGTATCCAGCACCTGCGGCGCGAGCTGGAGGAGGTACGTCAGCACCGCGCCCTGCACCGGCGCCGTCGCGCCCGGGAGGACCTCCCCCTGGTGTCGCTGGTAGGCTATACCAACGCTGGCAAGAGCACCCTCATGCGCGCCCTTTCGGGGGCTGACGTGCTGGTAGCCGACCAGCTCTTCGCCACCCTGGACCCCCTCACTCGGCGGGTGAGGCTGCCCGGCGGCGGCTTCTTCCTGCTGACGGACACCGTGGGGTTCATCAACAAACTACCGCCCCAGCTGGTGGCAGCCTTCCGTGCAACCCTGGAGGAGCTGGAGGACGCCGACCTCCTCCTGCACGTTATCGACATAACGCACCCCAGGGCAGCCGAGCAGGCCGACGCAGTGGAGAAGACGCTGGCCGAGCTGGGGCTGCAGGGCAAGGCGCGCATCGCCGTGCTGAACAAGGTGGACCGCCTGCAGCGCAAGGACGGCCGCCCCATCGCCGGGCTGGAGGAGGTCACGGACCTCCTCCCCCACCTGCGCTCCTGGCAGCCACGGGCGGTGCTGGTCTCAGCCCTGCGGGGCTGGGGCCTGGACGAACTGCTGCGCCAGGTCGAGACAGCCCTCGCCCAGGAACGTAAAGGCACCCTGGATAGCGCCCGCAGGGTCACGGCCTGGGGCCGCGGCGGTCGCTAGGCCTCGGCCCGCTCTCTCCACAGGCGCAGCGTCAGCTCTGCCACCCGCCGTCCCAGGGCGCGCGCCTGCTCGCGGTCGTCATCGGTGACCTGGCCGTGGGCGGTGGCGCCGTAGTAGGACCCCGAGAGACGCATCCGCTCCGACCACGGGAGGCCCACCACCACCATGCCGTGAGCGAAGAGCAGGTGCAGGAGTTGCAGGAGGGTAGCCTCGATGCCGCCCGAGCGGGAGTATCCGGCAGTGAAGGCGGCCCCCACTCTCCCTGCCAGTTCGCCCGTCTCCCAGAGGTCGCCAGAGTGGTCGAACCACTCCTTCAGCTTGCCGGTGACGCCGCTCCAGTTGGGGGAGCCGAGGATGAGGCCATGACAGTCCTTCAGTTCGTCGACGCTGGCCTCGTCCAGACGGCGGTAGAGCAGGCGAACACCCTGGACGGAACGCACGCCCTCGGCCACGGCCTCAGCTAGCTGCTCCACCAGACCGCCGCGAGAGTCGAAAAGCACCAGGACGGTGACCATGCAGGGCGACGCGAGGCGAGGGAGAGGCGCTCAGTCGCCCAGGAGGGTGGTGTAACCCAGGGATATGACCTCTTCCACGTATTCGGAACGCCAGCCCGGGTTGGGAATCCGATAGCCGTGCTGCCTGAACCAGCGGTGCAGCTTGAGATACTGCTCCTCCAGGTAGCGGCGCCAGGCGTCCTCCTCGCGGAATAGGTCGGGGTCCACGTCCTCCAGGCGCTTGTCCATCTCCTCCGGGTCTATGTCCAGGTCTTCGCGCCAGTACTCGCTGAGGTAGTCCAGCGACTCCTCCAGCTGGCGGCGGCACTCCTCCAGCAGGGCCACCATCATGCCGTACTGGTCGACCTTGCGGCCCCGCAGGCGCACGGCGCGGGCGCACTCCTCGCAGAGGGTGACCAGCTTGCGGGCGTCGCAGTATTCCTCCTTGTTGCAGCCCTCGCAAAGGGGCGCCCAGTGAGCAGCCTCGGGGGCGCGCATGTAGCCGATGTACATCTCATCGGTCAGCGCCCCACAGCGGGGGCACGACAGCTTGTTGGCGAGGATCTCGTTGATGGTCCGCTGCCAGTCTATCTGCATGACGGCACGCCCGCGGAGGCCTCCGCATCTCTTATCATAGGCGGCCCCCGCCCCCTGTCAACCGCCGCCTCCCGATGACCCCTTTGCGCGCGGCGCCCCCCTCGTCTAACCTGGGCCTATACGTGACGGACGGAGGTGAGGAGGTGGCTTTCCTGTTCTGGGCCATCGTCTTTCTGCTGGTGGCCATCCTGGCCGGCGTGCTGGGCTTCGCCGTTATCGCCGGGGTGGCCGCTTTCATCGCCAGGGTGCTCTTCTTCATTTTCCTGGTGGTGGCCATAGTCTGGCTGGTGGGGATGGCCTTCAACGCCGTGAGACGTATCCTCTGAGGCACGCTCAGGCCGACGGCAGCTCCCTGGGCCAGTGATCGGCCCAGGGACGGGCCTGCTCGAAGGCGTGGGCCGCCTGCAGCACCAGGTCCTCCCGCAGCCTCGGGCCGACTATCTGCAGCCCCACCGGCAGGCCGGCCTCGCTGAAGCCCGCCCGCACCGTGGCGGCTGGGTGCCCCGACAGATTGAAGGGGTAGGTGAAGGCGACATAAGATATGGGGTTCTCTATGGGCCGGCCAGCGATCTCCATGCTCAGGCGGCCGTGGGCGTCGACTGCTTCGGTGGCAGTGGTGGGCGTGAGCAGCAGGTCGTAGCGCTCGAACAGCTGCCAGAGGCGGTTCACCAGCTGGGCCCGTACCGTTTGCGCCCGGTAATACTGCTCCTGGGTGACCTGCCGCCCTCGCTCGGCCACCGCCAGGAAGCCGCGACCGAACTGGTCGCGATGGGACTCCAGCTTGTCGGCGATGCGCATCCAGAGGGCGCCCCCGTCGACAATGCCCCAGGCCCAGGCCGGGTCGGGAAAGACCTCTTCCACCTCCTCCACCTCGTGCCCCAGCTCCTGAAAGACGCGGGCAGCGGACTCGGCCACTCGCAGCACGTCGGGCTGCACCACGGCGTAGCCCAGGGTGGGGCTCCAGGCAATGCGCAGGCGAGGCAAGGGTCTCCTGAGTAGCTCGACATAAGAATACCCCGGGTGCGGCAGCGAATGGGGATCCGACGGGTGATCGCCCACGACCGCGTCCAGGTAAAGGGCCGCGTCGGTGACGGTGCGGGTAATGGGGCCGTAACAGGCCAGGCCGCTCCAGGGCACCACCTCGAAAGGCCCCATGGGCACCCGTCCGAACTGGGGCTTGATGCCGAAGCAGCCCGTGTAGGCAGCCGGAATGCGGATGGAGCCGCCGCCGTCGGAAGCGGTGGCCAGCGGCACCATGCCAGAGGCGATGGCCGCCGCCGAGCCGCCGCTCGAGCCGCCCGAGGTCCGCTCCAGGTTCCAGGGGTTCAGGGTAGCCCCTATCAGCAGGTTGCGGCAGAAGAAGGTGTAGCCGAACTCGGGGGTGCTGGTCTTGCCCACCACGATGGCCCCGGCCCGCTTGAGCCTTTCCACCTGCACCGAGTCCCTGCGGGCCACGTTGTCGCGGAAGGGAAGGGAGCCGTAGGTGGTGGGCAGGCCAGCCACGTCTTCCAGGTCCTTGACGCCCAGAGGCAGGCCGGCCAGGACCCCCACCTCCTCGCCGCGAGCGATGCGGTCGGCCATCTGACGCGCCTCGGCCAGGGCCTCATCGGCCCTCAGGGTGATGAAGGCCCTTATTACCGGGTCGAGGCGGCGGATGCGATCCAGGCAGGCCTCCATCAGCTCCACTGGCGAGAGCTGGCGGCTGCGCACCAGCGCGGCCAGCTCATGCGCGGGGCGGAACAGCAAGTCGGACATGACGCCCTCCCGCTCGACATAACTCTGGGCCCCTCATCCCTCTTGCAGGCACATGGTATACGACGCCGACTGGCCCGGCCCTTCCTCGACCTCCACCCGCAGCATGCGCAGGTGGACGTGGCCCCGAGCCTGCAGCTCCCGCGCCATCTCTTCCGCCAGGTAGCGCGCCAGGCATTCGGCAGTGGAGTTCTCCACCGGCAACGCCACCACATCCTCCCCGGGGAACAGATACAGACGCTGCCCGAAACGGACCTCGTAGCCGTCGTGCGTCTCTCTCACCTGCAGGCGGGGGTTGCGCGTGGGCAGGATGAAGCGGTGGTCCAGCCGCCGACACAGGGCTGCCGCCACGGCCTTCAGCTCCCCGAAGTCCAGCACCCAGGCATCGGCTGTCAGATCTCCTTCCACTTCCACGCTGACGGCGTAGTTGTGGCCGTGCAGCGGCTCCGCCTGGCCGGCAAAGGTGGCGAAGTGGGCCGCGGCGAAGCCGAGGGCGCCACGGGAGACGACGATGCGATAAGGGCTTTGGTTCGCACTATGTCCGTTATGTAGCATTGTGCCGCCCTCTGCCTCAAGAAGACTATACCACCAGCAGCCTCCCGGCCAGCCAGGAGCGCGCTGGCCGCGTCTCCGTTGTCCCCATAGCTGGCCAATGATAGACTGGTCTCGAGAAGTCGGGCGAGCGGGGGGCGGCAATGCGTCCGCGGTGGCGAGTCCTTCTCCTGGCCCTGCTGGTGGCGGCCCTGCCCGTCATGGGCGGGGTGGTGGGCTATGCCCTGGGCGAAAGCAGAGGCGGGCAGGCCCAGCCCCAAACAGCAGCCCCCACGGAGGCCCCCGACTTCCGTGTCCTGCAGGAGATATACCAGATCCTGAAGGAACGTTATGTCGACCCCGACAAGGTGACGCCCGACCTCCTGCGCACCAGCGCCATCGACGGCATGCTCAAGGCCCTGGGCGACCCCCACACTCTCTACATCGACCCCGAGAGCAAGGAATCGGGCATCGACATCATCACCGGGACCTTCGAGGGAATCGGCGCCAGGGTGGAACAGGACCCCCTCAGCGGCGACATCGTCATCGTTGCCCCCTTCAGCGGCTCGCCAGCCGAGAAGGCAGGCATACGCCCAGGCGACCGCCTCCTGGAAGTGGACGGCGAGTCCACCGCCGGCTGGAGCGTATCCCAGGCGGTGCGACGCATCCGCGGCCCCAGGGGCACCTCCGTCACCCTCACGGTCCAGCACCGGGACGGCAAGGTCGAGCGGATAACCGTCGTTCGTGACCGCATCGTGGTGCCGACGGTGACGGTGCGGCCGGTGACGGACAGCACCGGCCGTCAGCTGCCGGACATCGCCCTGGTCCAGATCGAGCAGATAACGGAGCAGACGGTGCCCGACCTGGCCCAGGCCCTGCGAGACCTGAAGAGCAAGGGGACACGGGGGCTGGTGCTGGACCTGCGCATCAACCCGGGCGGCTCCCTCAACGCCACCATCAACATCGCCGACATGTTCCTGGACGGCGGCACCATCCTGACCGAGGTGGAGCGTGGAGGCAAGGAGCGCAGCTTCGAGGCCCGTCCGGGCGGCGAGGGCACCGGCATTCCCCTGGTGGTACTGGTAGGGCCGGGGTCGGCCAGCGGCGCTGAGGTGCTGGCAGCGGCTCTCCGCGACAACAACCGCGCCATCCTCGTCGGCGAGAAGACCTTCGGCAAGGCAACGGTGAACCAGCTCCACGACCTGTCGGACGGCGGCGCCCTCTACGTGACGGTAGCCCGCTGGCTCACCCCCAGGGGCGACCTCATCGAGGGGGTGGGCGTCAGCCCCGACATCCAGGTCCCCACTGACCAGGGGCAGGGCAACCGCGACCTGGCCCTGGAGACGGCCGTGAACCAGCTCCGCCAGGTCATCGCCCAGGCCGGGCGCTGATGTTATGTCGAGTAAAGACAAGGCCCCGCCGGCGGGCGATAAGACCATCACCGTCAACCGCAAGGCCTATCACGACTATCACATCGTCAAGACCTACGAGGCGGGCATTCAGCTCACCGGCACCGAGATCAAGTCCATCCGCCTGGGCCGCGTGAACCTGCGCGACGCCTACGTGCGACCGGAGAACGGCGAGATGTGGCTGGTCGGTGCCCACATCGCCCACTACCCGCCGGCCGGCCGCTGGAACCATGACCCCACCCGCAAACGGCGACTGCTGTTGACCCGACGCGAGATCCGCCAGCTGGTGGAGGCCCTGCGCAAGGGCGAGGGGATGACCATCGTCCCCCTTCGGCTCTATATCAACAGTCGGGGATTGGCCAAGCTGGAGATCGCTCTGGCCAAGGGCAAGCGCAAGTACGACAAGCGCGAGGAGCTGGCCCGCAAGGAGGCGGAGCGGCGCATGCGCCAGGCCCTGCTCCGCCGCGCCTAGCGACCGCCGGGAAGCCCGACGCCGCCGGCTTGGCAGCGCGTCCAGATGCGAGCTACAATAGAATTGCTGCGTGGGGACGAGCGGGTTTCGACAGGGAAGGTCGGGCCCGGACAGCAGGCCGAGGTCGCCACAGCCCTCGTTAAACAGGTGGCAAAAAGTAACTGGCGAGCGCGAACTCGCTCTCGCCGCCTAAGCGCTAGGCGGCGCGTCGCCCCGGCCTCTCCCCTGCGGGCCGGGAACGGCGCCAGAGAGCAGGGGTGCTGTCTCCCCGACGCCGATAGGGGAGGCCTAAGACCGATCGGCTGGCCCGTCGGCACGCTGCCAGCGGCGGTACGGCGGGCGAGACCCAAGCGCTGGCTAAGCCTGTAGCCGGTCCGGGTTGGTCTTCCCCTGGACGAGGGGTTCGACTCCCCTCCGTCTCCACCAATTTCTTTTTTAGGCCTCTCGCGGAGCCCCCGCTGCATCGCTCGACTGCAGACGCCTGCCGAGATGGCCCACCGCCAGGAAGCAGAGGGCCGAAAGGCCGAAGCTGACCATGAACAGGGCCAGCGCCGCGTCGTAATCGCCCAGGCTGTCGTAGAGGACGCTGGCCAGGAACGGCCCCAGGGCAAAGCCCATGCTGGAGACGACGCCCGATGCCCCCAGCACCGAGCCGAAGTGGGCCGTGCCGAAGTAGCGACCGATGAGCAACGGCTCGATGACCGCCCCGCTGGCCTGTCCCACCGCCCACGCCGGCACGAACACGGCCAGCGTCGGCGGGGCCGTGCGCCAGAGCAGCAGGCCCAGGGCCGAGGCCTGTAGAACGGCAATGCCCGTTCCCAGCAGCCGCGGCGGAATGCGGTCCGTTAGCCCGCCCAGAGCGATGCGTAGCGTCGTGTAGAGGGCAGTGATAGCCGAGACCAGTGCCGCCGCCCCTCCCGGTGATATACCCTCCGACCGCAGGAAGGGGACAGCGTGGATCAGGAAGGAAAGCTGGGCCATATAGAGCAGGCCCTGCCCGAAGGCTATGGACCAGAAGACCGGTGTCCGCACTGCCTCCGACAGTCGGTAGCTGACGGCGCTGACCGCCACCGGCGAGGACACGGCCCGCCGCGACGGCGGCGGCTCCTCCTGTCCCAGGTGGGCCGGGCTGTCGCGGACCAGGAACAGGGCCACAGGCAAGAAGTAGGCCAGTAGGATCACGCCCGAGCAGGCGAAGGCCTGGCGCCACCCCCATTCCTCGATGAGGAAGACCAGCAACGGCGTGAAGATGAATCCTCCCAGCCCGAGGCCGGAGCTGGCCAGGCTCATGGCCTGCCCCCGCCTCCAGCGGAACCAGCGCGATACCAGCGCCTGGACCACCACGTTGCCCAGCCAGGCACGGGTAACGGCCGCCGCCAGCAGCAGCGCGTAGAACTGCCAGAGGGAACGGATGCCCGCCAGCAGGAAGTAAGTGACGGCCGTGGGCACCGTCCCCGCCAGGAAGGCCGAGCGCACCCCCAAGCGGTCCACCCACCACCCTGCCAGAGGCCCGGACAGGGCCGTCAGCGCCCAGGTCAGGCCCACGGCGCCCGACAGCTCGGTCCGGGTCCAGCCCATCTCCCGCTCTAGAGGCTCGAAGTAGAGGCCATAGGCCCAGAAGGAGACCCCGGAGCCCACCGCCAGGGCGCCCGTGGCGACCAGGGCCATCCACCAGCCGTAGTAGGAGGGAGCCCGCAGTGGCAGGGCCAGAGCCTTGACCTTCACCCCTCCAGTCCCAGCAGACGGTATATGAGGCCCATGTCCAGGTGGGCGCGCACCAGGGCTGCCAGTCGGTCGTAGGGGTCGTCCTCCCCCTCGGTGGACTCGGGCAGGGACACCCCCTTGCGACGGGCCAGATTGCGCAAGAGCCGCCGCCGCAGGTCGCGGTTGTGGAACAGTCCATGAATGTAGGTGCCCAGCAGCCAGCCGTCCCGGCTCAGGGCGCCATCGGGGACGCGACACGCCTCGCCAGAGCGAGAGACCAGCAGGAAGGGGGAATCGGCCTCGCCCCATGACTCTCCCATGTGGATCTCGTAGCCCCGTATCGCCATCCCTCGGCATCCCTCGAGCAGACCGCGGTCGGCCTCCACTCGGGCCTCCACCTGATGGGTGGTCTTGGCAGGACGGAAGACGGTGCTGACGGGGAGCAGGCCCAGCCCTCGGGCCTGAGCCCTGTCGCTCTCCACGCCCTGGGGGTCCAGCACTGCCAGCCCCAGCATCTGGAAGCCGCCGCAGATGCCTACCACGGCCGTGCCTGCCGATACTGCACGCGTTATGGCCTCGGCGATCCCGCTCGACCGCATCTGTTCAAGGTCGGCGATGGTGGTCTTCGTTCCGGGGATCACCACCAGGTCGGGGCTCCCCAGCTCGTCGCCCCTGGTGACGAAGCGCAGGCCCACCCCTGCCTCTCTGCGCAGGGGGTCCAGGTCGTCGAAGTTGGCGATGCGCGGCAGGCGCACGGCGGCCACGTCCAGGACGCCGTCCGCCCGCCGGGGCACCATTTCCAGGGCCACCGAGTCCTCTTCCGGCAGCGAGAGGCCCGGGTCGTAGGGCACCACTCCGGCCACAGGCAGGCCCGTTCGTTCCTCGAGGAAGCGCAGGCCAGGCAGCAAAAGCGACTTGTCCCCGCGGAACTTGTTGATGACCAGGGCCTTCACCAGCGACCGCTCCTCGGGCTCCAGCAGCTCCACCGTGCCCACCAGTTGGGCGAAGACCCCGCCGCGGTCGATGTCGCCCACCAGCAACACCGGCGCGCCCACTCGCCTCGCCACGCCCATGTTGACGATGTCGTGGGTCTTCAGGTTCACCTCGGCGGGACTGCCCGCGCCTTCCATCACCACCACGTCGTAGCGGGAGCGCAGCCGCTCCAGGGCCTCCAGCACCAGCGGCAGAAGGGAGGGCTTCAGACGGTGATACTCGGCGGCGCTGCAGGAACCCATGGGCCGGCCCATGACCACCACCTGGCTGCGGTGGTCGGCCTCGGGCTTGAGGAGGACCGGGTTCATCTCCACCGCTGGGGGCACGCCCGCAGCCTCGGCCTGCATGGCCTGGGCACGGCCTATCTCCAGTCCGTCGGGGGTGACGAAGGAATTGAGGGCCATGTTCTGGGCCTTGAAAGGTGCCACTCGGAGGCCGTCCTGGAGGAATATGCGGCAAAGGGCGGCCACCAGCACGGTCTTGCCCACGTGGGACATGGTGCCCTGGACCATCAGCAAGCGGCCGCCCATCGGCTCTTATGCTATCACGCCTGCGCGGCTTGACGGGGGCATCGGCCTATGTTAAGAAGAGGGCGACCGACAACCGCATAGCTGTCTCCCGGGTGCCCGCAAGGGCCTAACAGGGAAGAGGGGTAAAAGCCTCCGCGGCCGCGCCACTGTGAGCGGGGAGCCCCGGCAAAGGCCACTGTCCCGAAAGGGATGGGAAGGCGCCGAGGGCGATGATCCGTCAGCCAGGAGACCTGCCCGGGAGACGGGCGCGAGCCTCCTCGCGTCGGGGAGGGCGCCCAGGTGGGCCGTCGGGCCCTCCCTGTCCGCTCTCCCCAGGCGTGGGAGAAGCGGACTGATGATAGTCTTCCTGACGACCGCCGACACCGACCTGCAGGCCCTGGCGCGGGCCCTGGACCGCCTTCCTCCCGACTTCCCACCCGTGATGGCCCGGCACGTCCGCCAGCTGGCATCGTCCGCGGCCCTGGACTCCTTCATGGACGCCGTGGCCCCCCGTGCCTCCCTGGTGCTGCTGCGACTGCTGGGCGGCAAGCGGGCCTTCGAGGCTGGGGTGGAGCGCCTTTCTGCATTATGTCGAGAGCGGCACATTCCGCTCGTCGCCTGTCCTGGCGAGGCCACCCGCGACCCGTCCCTGGAGGCGGCCAGCACTGTGCCGGCGGCGGTGGTGGCCCGTGCCTACGAGTACCTGGTGCACGGGGGCACCGAGAACCTGCGCCAGCTGCTGCTGTTCCTCAGCGACCGCCTCCTGGGCACCGACTACGGTCACAGCCCTCCCACCCCTCTGCCGTGGGACGGCGTCTACCGGCCGGGCGTCGCTGAGGTCCTCTCTTCGCCTGAATACCGTCGGCGGTACTGGCGAGGCGAACGTCCGGCGGTAGGCGTGCTCTTCTATCGGGCCCTGTGGGCGAGCGGCAACACCGAGGCCATCGATGTCCTAGTCCAGGCGCTGGAGGAGCGAGGTGCCGACGTCCTGCCCGTCTTCTGCTACAGCCTGCGAGACGAGGCCACCGCTCCGGGGCAACTGCCCCTGGCCCTGCGCCGCCACCTGCTGGACGACGGCGGCCGGCCCCTGGTGGACTGCATCATCTCCACCCTCAGCTTCGCCCTGGCCCGCGACGATCCCGACGTGACCGCTCACGCCCTGGCCGCACTGGACGTGCCTATCGTCCAAGCGATCCTGGCCACCTCCTCCCGAGGGGAGTGGGAGGAGAGCGCCGTGGGGGTCTCGCCCCTGGACGTGGCCATGAACGTGGCCCTGCCGGAGCTGGACGGCCGCATCATCTCCCTGCCCATCGCCTTCAAGGAGGAGCGCCACGACCCGCGCCTGGGGGTGACGGTGGCCCGCACCGTGCCCGACCCCGCGCTGGTGGGCATAGTGGCCGAGCAGGCCCTGCGCTGGGCACGCCTGCGCCGTAAGCCCAACTCCAAGAAGAGGGTCGCCATCGTCCTCAGCAACTACCCCACCCGGAGCGCCCGAGCGGGCAACGCCGTGGGGCTGGATACCCCCGCTTCCGCCGTCCGCCTCCTGATGGCCATGCGCGAGGCCGGCTACAGGGTGCCGGAGGTCCCTGAAGACGGCGACCAGCTCATGCGCCGCTTGCTGGCCACGGGCAGCTACGACCGAGAGCACCTGACGGAGGAGCACCTGGCCCACGCCCCAGGACGGGTGCCTGCGGAGGAATACCGACGCTGGTTCCAGGGACTGCCGGAGGCGCTGCAGCAGGAGATGCAGGGCGCATGGGGGGCGCCCCCCGGACAGGTCTACTGCGCCGAAGGCGCCCTGGCCATTCCGGGCCTGGTGGTGGGCAACGTCTACCTCGGGCTGCAGCCGCCGCGGGGCTTCGGCGAGGACCCCATGGCCGTCTATCACAGCCCCGACCTGCCGCCTACCCATCACTACCTGGCGTTCTATCGCTGGCTGCGGGACGGCTTCGGCGCCGACGCCGTGGTACACCTGGGCAAGCACGGCACTCTGGAATGGCTGCCGGGCAAGGGCATCGGCCTCTCGCCAGCCTGCTATCCCACCGCCTGCCTTCCCGACCTGCCCCTCCTTTATCCCTTCATCGTCAACGACCCGGGCGAGGGGGCACAGGCCAAGCGCCGTGCCCACGCTGTCATCGTCGACCACCTGATGCCGCCCATGACCGCCGCCGGCACCTACGGCGACCTGGCCCGCCTGGAACAGCTCATGGACGAGTACGCCCGCGCCCAGGCCATGGACCCGGCCAAACTCCCCCTGGTGCGTCGGCAGATCTGGGAGCTGGTGGAGCGGGCCAACCTCCACCGGGACCTGGGAGTGGAGCGAGAGCCCGACGACTTCGATTCCTTTCTCCTCCACGTGGACGGCTACATCTGTGAGCTGAAGGACGCCATCATCCGCGGCGGACTGCACGTGCTGGGGGAGCCACCCCGCGGCGAGGCCCTCATCGATACCTTGCTGGCCCTGACGCGGCTGGATAACGGTGACGTCCCCTCCCTGCGTCGGTCGGTGGCCGAAGCGCTGGACATCCCGTACCACCACCTGCGCTCCGACCTGGGGTTGCCCTATGACGGCCCTGCGCCGTCGGCCCTGGCCTCTCTGGAGATGCCCCTGCGCACCCGAGGCGATGTCCTGGCCGCGGTGGACGCCCTCTGCCGTCGGCTACTGCAGGCCCTCCAGGCCTGCGGCTTCGATGCGACCTCGGTCGCCTCGGCCCAGGAGTCGGTGCTGGGCCTAGTCCACGAGGGAGTGACCAGGACGCTGGAGCACATCTGTCGGCGGCTTGTGCCCGACCTGGAGCGCACCAGCGACGAGATAGGCAACCTGCTGCGGGGGCTGGCGGGAGGCTTCGTCCCTCCGGGCCCCAGCGGCTCGCCCACCCGCGGCATGGCCAACGTCCTGCCCACCGGACGCAACTTCTACTCCCTCGACCCGCGCTCGGTGCCGTCCCCCTTCGCCTGGGAAGTGGGGAAGGCACTGGCCGAGGGGCTGGTGCAGCGCTACCTGCGAGAAGAGGGCCGCTATCCGGAGATGGTGGGGCTGGTGGTGTGGGGCACCGCCGTCATGCGCACCCAGGGCGACGACATCGCTCAGGCGCTGGCCCTGCTGGGCGTGCGGCCCCGCTGGCGGGAGGAGGACGGCCGCGTCGTCGGCCTGGAGGTGATCCCCCTGGAGGAGCTGGGGCGCCCGCGCATCGACGTTACCCTGCGCATCTCGGGCTTCTTCCGCGACGCCTTCCCCAACCTCATCGCCCTCTTGGACGAAGCCATCGAGACGGTGGCGACCCTGGACGAGCCCGACGAGATGAACTACGTTGCCCGTCACTATCGCCAGGACCTAGCCCGTCGTACGGCATCGGGCCATGCCGAGGCCGATGCCCGTGCCCGCGCCCTGTACCGCATCTTCGGCTCCAAGCCCGGCACCTACGGGGCCGGGATCCTGGCCGCCCTGGACGAAGGCAACTGGCGCACGGAGGAGGATCTGGCCAGCATCTACATCGCCTGGGGGTCCTACGCCTACTCGCGTCGTAGCCAGGGCGAGAGCGCCCCGCTGGAGTTCCGAGAGCAGTTCGCCCGCATCGCCGTGGCAGCCAAGAACCAGGACAACCGCGAGCACGACATCTTCGATTCCGATGACTACCTCCAGTACCACGGCGGCATGGTGGCCACCGTGAAGGCCCTGACGGGGCGCCGGCCCCGAGCCTACTTCGGCGACTCGTCGGACCCGTCCCTGCCACGGGTACGGGACCTGGCCGAAGAGGCGCGGCGCGTCTTCCGCACGAGGGTGGTGAACCCCAAGTGGATCCGAGCCATGATGTCCCACGGCTACAAAGGGGCCTTCGAGCTGGCTGCCACCGTGGACTACCTGTTCGGGTACGACGCCACTGCTGGAGTGGTGGAGGACTGGATGTATGCCGAGGTAGCACAGGCCTACGCCCTGGACCCCCAGATGCAGGAGTTCTTCCGTCGCAGCAACCCCTGGGCGTTGCGGGACATCGCCGCCCGCCTCCTGGAGGCGGCATCGCGGGGGCTGTGGGAGTCGCCGCCCCGGGACACGCTGGACGCCCTGCGCCGGGTCTATCTGGAGACCGATGCGCTGCTGGAGGAGGCCCATGAGGGCTGAGCTGGGGCCGACCTTCCCCTTCACCGCCATCGTCGGGCAGGAACGCATGAAGCTGGCGCTGCTGCTGGCGGCAGTAGACCCGGGCATCGGCGGCGTCCTGATCCGCGGCCACAAGGGGACGGCCAAGTCCACCGCGGTTCGGGCGCTGGCCAGCGTCCTTCCCCCCATCGAGGTGGTGGACGGCTGTCCCTTCTCCTGCCACCCGCAGGCCCCCCAGGGCCTCTGCGGCCTCTGCCAGGGCGACGCCCCGCCGCCAGCCTCAGTCCGCCCGGCGCGACTGGTAGACCTGCCCATGGGCGCCACCGAGGACCGGGTCCTGGGCACGCTCGACATAGAGGCCGCCCTGAAGGAGGGCGAGCGGCGCTTCCAGCCCGGCCTGCTGGCGCAGGCCCACCGCGGCGTCCTGTACATAGACGAAGTGAACCTGCTACCCGACCATCTGGTGGACGTGCTGCTGGACGCCGCCGCCATGGGCGTCAACTACGTCGAGCGAGAGGGTGTGTCCTTTTCCCACCAGGCCCGCTTCGTGCTGGTAGGCACCATGAACCCTGAGGAGGGGGAGGTACGCCCCCAGCTCCTGGACCGCTTCGGCCTGGCGACAGAGGTGGAGGAGCTGACGGACCCCGCCCTGCGGGCCGAGGTGGTGCGAAGGCGCCTGGAGTTCGACCGCGACCCCGCCGGCTTCATCGCCCGCTGGCGGGACGAGGAGGAGGCGTTGCGCCGTCGCCTGGCCGAGGCCCAGGCGCTCCTGCCGCAGGTATCGGCCGAGGACGGCCTGCTGGAGCGCATCGCCCGGCTCTGCCTCGCCCATGGCGTGGAGGGTATGCGGGCAGACATCGTCATCTACCGTGCCGCGCTGGCCCATGCCGCCCTCCAGGGCCGACGCCAGGCGGGGTTCGAGGACGTGGAGGCGGTGGCGCCTCTGGCCCTGCTGCACAGAGGGCGCCCGCCCGAAGGACCTTCCCCAGCCTCCCCGCCACCACCGCCACCGCCCCCGTCCGATGCTGGCGACGATCCCCCCACCCCACAGGCAGGCGGACAGACAGGCGAACGCCAGGTGCCGCCTGCCCCTTCCAGGGCCCCCTCGCTGCTGATGAAGGAGGACGAGCCGCCTCTCTCGCCACGACTCGGCAAGAGGGCCACCGTCACGGGCATACCGGGCCACGGCCGCTACGTGTCGGCCCGACTGCCCCGTGGCCGCGTCGCTGACCTGGCCCTGGACGCCACCCTCCGGGCGGCAGCCCAGAGGGGCGCCCGTGTCCTACCTGGCCAGGGGCTACGGCTGCAGCCCGGCGACCTTCGTATGAAGGTGCGCGAGGGTCGCGTGGGGGCTCTGCTCACCTTCGTGGTGGACGCCAGCGGCTCCATGGCCGCCCGCCGGCGCCTGGCCGCCGTAAAGGGAGCAGCCCTGGAGCTTCTGGCCGACGCCTACCGCCGGCGCGACCGGGTGGCCCTGGTCTGCGCCCGCGGTCGCGGCGCCGAAGTGCTCCTGCCGCCCACGGGCAGCCTGGAACGGGCGCGACGACTGCTGGCGTCCCTCCCTGCCGGCGGCGCCACGCCCCTGGCGGCGGGGCTGGCCAGGGCGGCCTGGCTGCTGGAGAGACACCGCCGCGCCAACCCGGGTGCCCCCTGCCTGCTGGTGCTGGCCACCGACGGGCGCGCCAACCGCTCCCTGCACGGTGGCGACCCCTACCTGGAGGCTATCGCCCAGGCGGAGGCCCTGGGGCGGCGAGGGTTCAAGGCGATGGTCCTGGACGCCGAAGGGGGCGCCCCCTTCTCGCTGGGGCTGACGGAGGGGCTGGCCCGCGCCCTGGGCGCTCCTCGCGTGCCCGTGGCCGACGCCGACGGGAGGGCGCTGGCGAGGGCCATTCGCCTGGTGCTGAGGTGAGGCGTGGGACTGCTGGACCGTTATCGCGCATCGCCGCAGGAGATATACCAGCGGGGGGTGGCCGTCGCCCGCTCCTTGCTGCCGCCCCTGTCCCTTTCGCCGACCGAGGAAGAGGTCGCCCTGCAGCTGCTGCGCGCCACGGGCGACCCGGCGCTGCCGACGCTACTGCGCTTCTCGCCCGGTGCAGTCGAGACAGGCGTGCAGGCGCTGAGGTCCGGCGCACCCATCGTGGCCGATTCCCACGTGACCCTGGCAGGCATCGACCGCCAGGGAGCATCCCGCCTCGGCTGCCCTCTGGTCTGCGCCCTCGATGCCGCCGGTGCGGAGGAGGAGGCTTCGAGGCGGGGGATCACCCGCTCGGCAGCGGCCATGCTGCTCTCGAGAGAAGCGGTGGAGGGGGCCGTGGTCGCCGTAGGCACTGCTCCCACTGCCCTGCTGGCGCTCCTCGACCTGTGGGACGAGGGGCTGGCCCGGCCGGCCCTGGTCATCGGGGCGCCCGTGGGGCTGGTGCTGGCCCCGGAGGCCAAAGAGGAGCTGATGGCGCGTTCCCTGCCTTACATCGCCATCGTCGGTTCCCGCGGCGGGGGCGGCGCGGCGGCCGCCATCGTCAACGCCCTGATAGGGATGGCCAGGGCCGGCACGACCCGCTCCGGCCTGGCCTTAGAAGGAGGTGAGAGGACGTCGCCCTCTCGAGAGCGAGGACGAGCAGCGAACACGAAAGGAGGAGGGACGACATGAGGCTCTTGGTACAGGTGCGCGAGTGGAGCGAGGCCCAGGCCGAGACATGGCTGGCGTGGGGGGCCATCCTGCTGGGGCTTCTGGGCCTCTACCTCGTAGGCATGGACCAGGGGGTGGCCCTGGGCGCCTTCCTGGGAGAGGTGGCCCTTCGCTCCAACTGGCTGCACGAGCTGTTCCACGACGCCCGTCACACGGCGGGGTTCCCCTGCCACTAGGCCATGGGCACGTCGACTCTGGCCCAGAACCTGAAGGCAGCGTTGGGCGCCGGCGCCCTGGCCGGCATGCTGGTGGCCCTTTACCACTTCCTGGCCACGGAGCCGGTGCTGCAGGAGGCCATCGGGCGGGAGGCAGCCCTGGGGCCGGTGCAGGAGGTTTTCCCCCGCTCGGTGCAGCGCCTGGGCCTCTTCGGCGGCTTCCTTCTTTACGGGGTCTCGTGGGGCCTAATCTTCGCCGGGGCCTACTCGCTGCTGGAGCGGCACCTGCCGGGCCGCTGGGCCTGGCAGCGGGGCGTGGCACTGGCGCTGGGGCTGCTGTGGTCGGTGGCCATCTTCCCCTTCCTCAAGTTTCCGGCCAACCCGCCCGGCGTGGGCGACGAGGCGACGGTGGGCTCGCGGCAGGCGAGCTACCTGCTGTTCACGGTGCTGTCGGCAGCGGCGTTGCTGGTCGCCTGGCGACTTGGCCGGGCGGGCGGCTCGCCCAAGAGATGGGCCATCGCCCTGGGCCTGTATGCCGCCGCCTGTCTGCTGCTCTACTTCCTGGTGCCGGGGTCGGACGATCCTGTCCCTGCCAGTCTGTCCGACCTGTTACCCCGCTTCCGGGCCCTTTCGGCTGGCGGACTGGCCCTGTTCTGGCTGGTAGTGGGAGGTAGCTTTGGTCCCCTGCACATGGCCTTCGCTCCCCAGGAGCAGGCGGCCGGGGGTCATTCTGCTGGCCCACGGTAGCCGTCGGGGCGACGAGACCCCCCGGGGAGCGGCGGCCCTGGCCCGTGACCTGTCGCAGCGGCTGGGCGGACTGCCGGTGGCGGTGGCCTATCTGGAGGCCCTGTCGCCGTCGCCGTCCGAGGCCGCTCGCACGCTGCTGGACCAGGGGGTGGACGCCCTGGTAGTACAGCCGCTGCTGCTGGGAGAGGGCCAGCACCGCCAGGAGGTATGCGGCGTCGCCCAGCAGCTGTCCCGGCTCTGGCCGGGCCTGCAGGTCCACAGTGGACGCCCACTGGCCAGGCACCCGCTGCTGGCCTCCCTGGTGGCCCGACGGGCCGCGAAACTGCTGGACGGGCAGCCACGGCCCTGGGGCCTCCTGCTGGTGAAGGCCTACACCCGCTACAACGGAGGCGACCTGGGCTGGGCACAGGACCTGGCTGAAGCGGCAGCCAGGGCTATCGCCGGAGGGTGTCGGACGGCGGTGGCCCAGTCGGGCCCCGGACCGCCTGCGCTGGCCGAGGCGGCAGAGACGCTGCTGCCGGAGGTAGCCACGCTGCTGGTCTTCCCCTGCCTCTTCTTCCGGGGCAAGATATGGGAGCAGGACATAGCTCCGGCCGTGGAGGACCTGCAGCGTCGTCACCCCCGCAAGCGTATACTCCTTTCGGGGCCGCTGGGGCCGGACCCGGAGCTGACGGTCATGCTTCGGGAGCGGGTGAGGGAGGTGCTGGAAGGATGTCCCAGGTGAGGCGCAGGGGCCTGCGCCGGGGCTACACCACCGGGACCTGCGCCGCTGCCGCTGCCAAGGCCGCCGCCATGGCCCTGGCCACGGGCCAGGCACCCCGGCAGGTGACGGTGCGCCTGCCCGTGGGCCAGGAGGCTACGCTGAACGTCCACCGCGTCGAGGTGGGGAACGGGCGTGTCACCTGCTCGGTAGTGAAGGACGCTGGGGACGACCCCGATGTGACCCACGGCGCCGAGATCTGCGCCACCGTCTCCTGGGCCGAGCCGCCGGGCGAAGTCCACATCCGGGGCGGGCCCGGGGTGGGCACCGTCACCCGGCCAGGGGTGGGAATACCCGTAGGGGAGCCGGCCATCACCCGCGTGCCGCGACGCATGATAACCGAGTCCGCTCTGGAAGGTCTGGGGCCGCTGGCCCGAGAGCGCGGGCTGACGGTGGAGATATGGGTCCCGGAGGGAGAGAAGATAGCCGAGAAGACCACCAACGCCCGCCTGGGCATCGTGGGGGGCATATCCATCCTGGGCACCACCGGCATCGTCGTGCCCTTCTCCACCGCTGCCTGGAGGGCCAGCGTGGAGATGGCCATCGACGTGGCCGCCGCCAACGGACTGGAGCACATAGTCCTCAGCACCGGCACCCAGAGCGAGGAGTTCGCCCGCCGTCTTCTTTCCCACCTGCCCGACATGGCCTTCGTGGAGGCCGGCATCTTCTTCGGTCCCGGGCTCAGGCGGGCCGTCCAGCGGGGGATCCGTCGCGTCACCCTGGCGGGCATGATCGGCAAGCTGTCCAAGGTGGCCCAGGGGAAGATGGTGACTCACGTGGCGGGCAACCAGGTGGACACCGACTTCCTGGCAGGGCTGGCCCTGGCCCTGGGCGCTCCGCCCAACCTGGTAGAGGCGGTTCGCCGCGCAGCCAGCGCTCGCCATGCCCAGGAGTTGGTCCAGGCCCACGGCCTGGCCGGCTATTTCGACCTCCTGTGCCAGAAGGTGTGCGAGGCCGCCCACGCCTATGTGGGCGGAAGGCTGGCTGTGGAATGCCTCTGCTTCGACCAGGACGGGCGATTGTTGGGGAGGGCAGAGCTGGGATGAGAGGCCAACGGCCCTTCCTGGGCATCCCCGACGAGGCACTGGAGTCTCATCCGCCCGGGGTGATGACCAAGGAAGAGGTGCGGGCGGTGGCCCTGTTCAAGCTGCGCCTCCAGCCCGACTCGCTGGTCTGGGACGTGGGAGCGGGCAGCGGCTCCCTGGCCCTGGAGGCGGCGCTGGTGGCCCACCGGGGCCACGTCTACGCTGTGGAACGACGGGCCGAGGCCGTCGCTGCCCTGCGCCGCAACCTGGAGCGCTTCCCCCGCCCCAACCTGACGGTGGTGGAAGGGCAAGCGCCCGAGGCCCTGGACGGCCTCCCGGACCCCGACGCGGTGTTCGTGGGGGGCAGCGGTGGCCATCTGGCCGACATCCTCGGCTGCGCCGCCCGACGGCTGAGGGCGGGAGGGCGCATCGTCGTGGACCTGGCCACCCTGGAGAACCTGGAGCGAGCACGGGAGGCCCTCGCCTGCCTCGGGCTGCGCTGGCAAGTGACCGCCGTCCAGGTAGCGCGCTCGCGGGAGCTAGGGGGGCTTACGGGTCTTGAAGCCCTCAACCCTGTATTCATCGTTTCGGCCTGGAAGGAGGAGCCATGAGCGGCAGATGGGGCCGCTTTTACGGCATCGGCGTGGGGCCGGGCGACCCGGAGCTGCTGACGCTGAAGGCCGCCCGCATCCTGCGGCAGGTGTCGGTGGTCTGCTACCCCCAGTCCACCTCCGGCGAGGGCAGCATGGCCCTGGCCATCGCTGCCGGCGCCGTGCCCCTGGAGGGGAAAGAGCTGGTGCCCTTCCCCTTCTCCATGTCACACCCCCACACCACCGAGACCTGGCAGGGGCCTATGACGCAGGTGCTGGATCGACTGTCCCGGGGACAGGACTGCGCCTTCCTCACCGAAGGAGACCCCTTCCTCTACAGCACCTTCGTCTACGTATACGAGCACCTGCGCAGGGAGCATCCCCAGGTGCCGCTGGAGGTGGTGCCGGGAGTGTCGTCGCTGACGGCCGCCGCCGCTCGCGCTGGCGTCCCCCTGGCGGCCGGCCGCGAGCGCATCTCTGTCCTGCCTGCCCTGTACCACCCCCAGGCCATCGGGCCGGCCCTGGACGCCAGCGATGCCCTCGTGCTGCTGAAGGTGAACCGTGTCCTGGACGTGGTGCGCGGCGAGCTGGAAGCGCGGGGACTGCTGGAGCGAGCCGTCCTGGTGCGCCGCGCCACCATGCCCGAGGAGCAGGTGTTGCACGGCGCCGAGGCAGTGGACGGGCGGGTGCGCGATTACTTCTCGCTGCTCATCGTGCGGAGGTAGGGGATGACGGGGAAGGTCTACTTCGTGGGCGCCGGGCCGGGCGACCCGGACTTGCTTACGGTGCGGGCGGTCCGAGTCTTGGCGGAGGCCGACGTGGTCATCTGGGCCGACTCCCTCATCTCGCCTGATGTGGTCGCCCTCTGTCGCTCCGACGCCCAGGTCCACGGTAGCGCCTCCCTGACGCGAGAGGAGATAGCGGCCCTGATGACGGGTGCGGCCGCCGAGGGGAAGACGGTGGCGCGGCTCCACAGCGGCGACCCGTCCCTGTACGGCGCACTGCTGGAAGAGATGCGAGTCCTGGACGAGGCGGGCATCGAATACGAGATCGTGCCGGGGGTCAGCTCCCTCTTCGCTGCTGCCGCCGCCCTGAAGGTGGAGCTGACCGCTCCCGGCGTCTCCCAGACGGTCATCGTCACGCGGGCGCCCGGGCGCACGCCCATGCCCGAGGGAGAGGGCCTGCACGCCCTGGCCCGCCATCGCTCCACCCTGGCCCTCTTCCTGTCAGCGGCGCGACTTCGGGAAGCGGTGGCCGCGCTGGTGGAGGGCGGCTACGCGCCCGATACCCCGGCGGCTATCGTGTACCGAGCATCCTGGCCCGACGAGATGGTGTTGAGGGGGACCCTGTCCGAAATGCCGCGCCTCGCACGGGAGGCAGGCATCACCCGACAGGCCATCGTGCTGGTGGGGAAGGCCCTGGACCCGGCCCTGAAGGGACCTCAGGGGCCTACCTCTAGTCTCTACGACCCGTCCTTCAGCCACCTGTTCCGACGGGGGAGGAAGGATGGACGCTGAGGGCCTCGCCCGACGGCCTGTGGCTGCCGTGGCCATCACTCGCCGAGGGGCGGACATGGCGTGCCGGCTGGCGCGTCGCCTGTCCGGGGTCGAGCTTTATGTCGAGCAGCGCTGGGCAGGGACGGTCAACGCCCCCTGCCGTTCCTTCCAGTTGCCTCTGCGGCCCCTGGTGGCCGACCTCTTCGCCCGCTATCCGTCGCTGGTGCTGTTCACGGCTGTGGGGGTCGCAGTCCGCCTGGTAGCGCCGTTTTTGTCGGGGAAGGGCCGCGACCCGGCGGTCGTCACGGTTGACGAGGCGGGCCGCTTCGCCGTGTGCCTCCTGTCCGGTCACCGGGGCGGCGGCGAGGCCCTGGCGCGGGAGGTGGCCGCTGCCCTGGGCGCGACCCCCGTCCTCACCTCCGCCAGCGCTGCCCTGGGACTGCCGGCCCTGGACCTGCTGGGGGCCGACCGGGGCTGGCGACTGGAAGACGAAGGCGAGCTGACGGCGGTGGCCGCTGCGCTGATAAACGGCGGCCCTGTGACCTTCTATCAGGAGGTCGGTAGCAGGCCCTGGGCTGAAGCACCCCCGGGCATTATCGAGGTCTCCAGCCTGGAGGAGGCTATGGCCTTGGGCGCGCCGCGCATCGTGGTCAGCGACCGTCTCCTGCCCGCTGCCGTCCGCGACGGCGCGCCGACGCTGGTCTACCGACCTCGGACACTGGTAGCCGGAGTAGGCTGCCGCCGCGGGGTCGAGGGGCATCGCATCGCCGCCTTCGTTCGCTCGGTCCTGGAAGACAACGGCCTGTCTCCCCTGTCGCTGCGCTGCCTGGCCACTGCCGAGGCCAAGGCGGGCGAGCCGGGGCTAGCGGAGGCGGCCGCCCTGCTGGACGTCCCCCTGCTGCCGCTTCCCTCCCGCCGCCTGCGGGAAATGGCGGGATTCGTCTCCCCCTCGGCCTCGGAGCGACTGCTGGGCCTGCCCTCCGTGTCGGAGGCATCGGCCCTGGCTGCCGCCGGCGCTACGCGTCTGCTGGTGCCCAGAACCAAGGACGGACGCATCACCGTGGCGGTGGCGCGGAGGGAGGAAGACGCATGAAGGGATGCCTGAGGGTGGTGGGGATAGGTCCGGGCGCCGAGGGCCTCCTCACCCCCCTGGCGCGTCGCGCACTGGGGGAGGCTACCGCCGTGGTGGGATACCGCGCCTACCTGGAGATGGTGGCCGGGCTGCTGGCGGGCAAGACGGCCATCCCCTTCGAACTGGGCCAGGAGGTGGAGCGAGCGAGGAAGGCGCTGGCCCTGGCCGGCGAGGGAGAGCGGGTGGTCCTTCTCTCCAGCGGCGACCCGGGCATCTATGGCATGGCCTCGCCCGCCCTGGAGGCATGGCTGGCCCTCGCGCCCCAGCACCGCCCGCCGCTGGAGGTGGTGCCTGGGGTGCCCGCCCTGACCGCCTGCGCCGCCCTGCTGGGCGCGCCCCTCGGACACGACTTCGCCGTCGTCAGCCTCAGCGACCTCCTGACCCCCTGGGAGGTCATTGCCCGGCGCCTGGAGGCAGCGGCCATGGCCGACTTCGTGGTGGTCATCTACAACCCCCGCAGCCGCGGGCGTCCCTGGCAACTGGGGGAGGCCCGGCGCATCCTGCTGCGTTACCGCCACCCCGATACGCCCGTAGGGGTCGTGCGCCGCGCCTTTCGGCCGGGTCAGGCAGTCGCCATCTCCACTCTGGGCACCCTGGACGAGACGACGGTGGACATGGAGACGACGTTGGTGGTGGGCAGCTCGCGCACGCTGGCCCGGGACGGGGTGATGCTGACGCCCCGCGGCTACCGACAGGAGGTGGAGGCGTGAGGCCGGTCTACATCGTAGGCGTTGGGCCGGGCGACCCCGAGTTCCTGACCCTCAAGGCCCTCCGCCTGCTGCAGGAGGCCGACCTGGTGGCAGGCTTCGCCACGGTGCTGGACGTGGTCCGACCCCACATTCGCGGGGAAGCCATCGTCCTCACCTATCGTGACCAGGAGGAGGGGCTGGCGCGGCTGGCGCAGGCGGCGCAGGAGGGCAGACGCTGC
>JANXAP010000017.1 GCA_025062275.1 Dehalococcoidia bacterium | reverse complement strand
GGGTGGCCCCCTCTTTCGCGCTGGACTCTAGGCGTAGACGCCCATCTTGCGGGCGATCTCGTACAGCCGCTCGATGCGCTTGCGGATGGGCGGGTGGGTCTGGAAGAGGCTGACGAACAGGTCCTCTTCGCCCTCCCGCCGGCCCCGCAGCGGGTTGACGATGAACAGGTGCGAGGCCGCCGGCTGCACGTTCAGTGGCCGCGCCTGGGCGTAGGCCTCCAGCTTCTCCAGGGCGCTGGCCAGAGACAGGGGCATGCCGGTGATGTGGGCGCCCGTGGCGTCGGCCTCGTACTCGCGCGCCCGCGAGATGGCCAGCCGGATGATGGTGGCGGCAATGGGCGCCAGGATGACCGTGGCCAGGAGGGCCAGCAGGTAGAGCCAGCCGCTGGCGTTGTCGCGGTTTCGCCCGAAGCCGCCCCAGAACAGGGTCCACTGCAGCATCCAGGCCACGAAGCTGATGGCGCTGGCGATGACGGCAGCCACGGTGCTGATGAGGACGTCGCGGTTGCGCACGTGCCCCAGCTCGTGGCCCAGCACCGCCATCAGCTCCCGCTCGTCCAGGATGCGCATGATGCCCGTGGTCACCGCCACCACCGCGTGCTTGGGGTCGCGGCCGGTGGCGAAGGCGTTGGGCTGGTCAGCCTGGATGATGGCCACCCTGGGCTTGGGCAGCCCTGCCTGGGCGGCCACCTCCTCCACCAGGCGGTGCAGCTCGGGCGCCTCCTCGGGCGATACCTCCTTGGCGCCCGTCATGGCCAGGACGATGCGGTCCGAGAACCAGTAGGCGAAGCCGTTCATGGCCAGGGCGATGATGAAGCCCACCAAGAGGCCGCTCATGCCCCCCACCAGCACTCCGATGCCCATGAAGATGCCGGCCAGAAGCGCCAGCAGGGCGGCCGTCTTCAGGTTGTTGAGCATACCTCCGCTCACCTCCCGGGGCGGCAATGCGTCCCGATTATCAGGATACTGCTTGCCCAGCAGCCTCGCCAGTAGCCTGGCCAGGCAGCGGGCCCTGTTGCAGGAAGGAGAGGATGGCGGCATGGGCCTCGTCGGGCCGCTCCTCCAGCACCATGTGCCGTGCCCTGGGCACCACTTCTAGGCGGGCATCGGGCAAGGCCCGCAACAGGCGTCGGGCGCTCTTCAGGTCCACCCAGCGGTCCTCGGCCCCCCACAGCAGGAGCACCGGCTGTCGCACCTGCGACAGGTCCAGCGGCTCCTCTCGGGCCAGGGCCAGCCCCACCCTGGTGATGGCGTCGGTGGTGCCCCGCACCAGGGAGGGCAGGCGCATGGCCCGCCGCAGTTCGGGGGTCAGGACGTCGGCGCTCCATACACCCGCCCGCCACATCCACTCACGCGCCGGCCCACAGTGCAGGCACAGGGCGACGATGGTCCTCACCACCGGCGGGAACCAGAACGGGCGGAGGAACCAGGGGATGAGCCGGCCGGGCACGGCGCTGGAGACCAGCACCAGCCTGCGCACCGCCTCGGGATAGCGGGCGGCCAGGTGCAGGGCGATGGCCCCGCCCAGGGAGTGGCCTATGACGTCGGCCTGCTCGATGCCCAGCGCCTGCATCAGCCCCCGCACCAGACGCGCCTGCCCCTGAGGCGTCAGGTCGGCGTCGCGGGGCCTGTCCGAGAGACCGAACCCGGCCAGGTCCAGGGCCACCACTCGCCGGCTGCGGGACAGCAGCTCGATGGTGCGGGGGAAGTTGGCCAGCGAGCCGCCCATGCCGTGCAACAGTAGCACCGGCGGCCCCTGCCCCACGTCCAGGTAGTGCAGGGAGAGGCCATTCACCGCCACCGTCTGCTCCGGGTCGCGCAGCTCCGAAAGGCCCAGCCGCTCGTTGGTCCGCTCTAGCCACCAGCCGTAAGCCCAGAGGAGGGCAGGGACGGCTGCCATGAGACCTATCTGCGCCCGCAGCAGCCTGCCCATGTCCGCTTCACACCCCCAGCAGCAGCCGCCGCACCTGCACCAGGGCATCGGGTATGCGTGGCCCGTACCAGCACAGGAGGCGGCCGTCCACGAAGTGGACGCGAACACCGGCCAGCCCTGCCGCCTCCAGCTCGGCCAGGTGACGTCTGCGGAAGCGGTATGGCTCGCTGGGAAGGAGGACCACGTCGGGCCGTCGCCGCACTGCCTCCTCCAGCTCCACCGCCGGATAGCGCTCGTGCACGTCAGCGAATATGTTGTCTCCTCCGCAGGTGGCGATGAGGTCGTGCATGTAGGTACCGGGGCCGATGGTCATCCAGGGGTCGCGCCAGATGGGGCAGAACACGCGCGGCCGGGGGCGACCCTGCGCCAGGGACAGCGTCTCGGCCAGGACGCGGCGGGACGACTCCAGCAGCGGCCGCGCCCGCTCATCCGTCCCCAGAAGAGTGGAGAGCTCCTCCAGGAGGTGCAGGGCGCCCAGGACGGTGGTGGGGAGGGTTACATAGACCGGGATGCCCGCCTCGGCGATGGCCTCCACATGTTCGGGCCGGTTCTCCTCGGCGCTGGCGATGACCAGGTCGGGGGCGAGGGCCAGGACCCTGGCCACGTCCACCGTCTTGGTGCCCCCTACCTTGGGCAGGGAGCGCACCTGTGGCTGGGGCTCGAGGCAAAAGTAGGTCAGGCCCACCACTCTGTCGCCTGCGCCGAGGGCGAAGAGGGCCTCGGTGAGGCTGGGGACGAGGGAAACGATGCGTCTGGGCGGCCCAGGAAGCTCTAGCGCCCTCCCTAAGGCATCACGCACGGCCATCGGGCTATGCTAAGTATAGCACACCCCCAAAGGGCTGCCCGTGGCATCAGCTGGGGCGTTGCCCGAGCGTGATATCGGCCGTCTGGCGGTTGCCATTGCGATAGAACTCCACCTGCACCGTCTGCCCGGCGCGGAGCTGGGTCAGGGCCTGTAACAGCTCGCCCGAGTTGCGGATGTCCCTGCCCCCCAACCGCACGATGATGTCGTTGGGGCGCAGCCCGGCCCGGGCCGCCGGGCTGCCGGGCACCACCTGGGTCACCACCACCCCCTGCTCCACAGGCAGATCGAACTGCCGGGCCAGCTGGGGGGTGACGTCCACCAGGGCCACGCCGAGGTAGGCCCTCTCTACCCGCCCCTGTTGCATCAGCGCCTGGATGATGGGGCGGGCGGTGGCGGTCGATATGGCGAACCCCACCCCTTCCGCTTCCCCCCCGCGGATGACGGCGGTCGTTATGCCCACCACCTCGCCCCGCATGTTCACCAGCGGCCCGCCCGAGTTGCCGGGGTTGATGGCAGCGTCGGTCTGGATGGCCCCGGGGATGGTCACGCCGCACTGGTCCTCCTGGATGGTGCGGTCCTTGGCGCTCACGACCCCCTTGGTGACAGTGGGGCCGCCAGGCAGGTTGAGGGCGTTGCCCATGGCCACTACCTCCTCGCCCACTTGCAGCGCCTCCGAGTCACCCAGGGCGGCCGCCTGCAGGCCGCTGGCGTCTATCTTCAGCACCGCCAGGTCGGTCAGGGGGTCGCGGCCCACCACGGTGGCGCGGAATCGCCGTCCGTCGGCCAGGGTGACGGTGATGCTCTGGGCCGGCGTGTCGCAGGTGTTGGGGCGCACCACCACGTGGTTGTTGGTGACGATGTAGCCGTCGGGGCTGATGACGATGCCCGTTCCCACGCCTTGCTGGGGCACCGGCTGGCCGAAAACGCTGATGGACGCTGACTCGGTCAGGATATGCACCACGCTGGGCCGGAGCCTGGCCACCAGCTCCGGCACCGAAAGGGCCTCGCTGGGGGAGGTGGGCTGGGAATTGGCCGTGCTCGGGGACGACGGCAAAGAAGCGCTGGGGCTGGGCTGCTCGGACCCCCCCTGGCAGGCGGCAAGGGCCAGCGCCAGCAGCAGGGCGGGCAGCAATCGTCTCATGTTCATACCGCCTCCTCCTGGTCTCTTTCTTCCCCTTCCAGCAGCCAGTCCACCAGGGCGGGGTCGTAGGGCAGACACAGCTCGGGCCGCTCCGGCAGGGGCAGAGGGGCCACCGGCAGGGGAAGTTGGGCAGTCAACAGGTTGTAGGCGTAGACAGCCAGAGGCAGGAGGCCCACCACGTCCTCGGCGTTGTAGCGGATCAGGGTCTCCAGGGCGCCCCGATGTCCCTGGCGGTGGAGCCGCCACAGTACTACGGCGTGGTAGCCGCTGAGGCCCTGCAAGGCGGAGGGCCGCGCCAGCCCCGTCAGCTGCTCCACCCGCTTGAGGCCACCCCGCAGCCCCAGTCGGCGCAGGACGTACATCAGGTCCAGATGGGCCATTCCCGCCAGCACCGGCCCCATCTCCGCCTCGATGAAAGGGGCGTCGAAGCGCAGGCCGTTGTAGGTGATCAGCAGGCGATAGCGGCGCACCTCCTCGGGAAACAGGTGCAGGTTGCGGCCCCGCACGAAGGCCCGGTACTCGCGGCCGTCGTAGATGCCGATGACGGTGATGACGTTCATGCCCCAGGCCAGGCCCGTCGTCTCGATGTCCAGGCATACGGCCTGCGGCAGGAACTCGGCCAGGAGCCGCCACCGCTCCGCTGGCGGCAGGAGCGCCTGAAAATAGAGGGCGTCGGCCAGGCCCAGGCGACGGCAGGACTCGGCCAGCTCCATTCTCAGCAGCTCCCGGTGCCAGGGGGCCAGCCAGGGGAGCGGGTGGCCCAGGGCGTCCTCCCAGGTGACGACTCCCTCTCGCCAGAAGCGGGCCTCGGTGCGGGGGCCGATGCCCCGCAGGTGGAGGAAGGTATGCTTCAGCATCCCACTCATTCTAATGTTGGCACGGTGAAGGGAAGGTTAAAAAGAGCGGCCTGTCCCCTTTTGGACAGCTCACAGGCGTAGGCGTATCATGTAGCCAGCCCAGTCGAGGGAGGCAACCCCATGCGCTTCGAGGACAAGGTCTGCGTGGTCACTGGCGCGTCCCGGGGCATCGGCAAGGCCATCGCCCTGGCCCTGGCCCGAGAGGGCGCCCACGTGGTGGTGATGGCGCGCTCCAGCGAAGAGTCGCCCACCAAGCTGCCGGGCACCATCGAGGAGACGGCCCGCCTCATCCAGGGGATGGGGCGGCGGGCCCTGGCCGTGCCCTGCAACGTGGCCGACGAGGCCCAGGTGGAGGAGCTGGCCCGCCGCACGCTGGAGGAGTTCGGGCGGGTGGACATCCTCATCAACAACGCCGGCGTCAGCTACCCCGCTCCCTTCCTGGAGACGCCCATCCGCCGCTGGGACCTGGTCATGAACGTCAACCTGAGGGGCACGGTGCTGTGCAGCATGGCCTTCCTGCCCCGGATGGTCGAGCAGGGCCAGGGGAAGATCATCAACGTCTCCTCGGGGGCGGTGAACGCCGAGATGGCTGCCCAGGTGGGCCTCCTGTCCTATTCGGTGGCCAAGGCCGCCATCGAGCAGCTGACGCGGGGGCTGGCGGTGGAGCTGGCACCCAAGGGGGTGGCCGTCAACTGTCTGCGCATCGACATGAGCGTGGTCACCGAGGGATGGACCTACCTGAACCCCCACCGCGACTACTCCGACTGGGAGAAGCCGGAGACGGTAGCCGATGCCACCCTGTGGCTGGCAGCCCAGGACACCTCCTTCACCGGACGCGTCCTCTCCGTTACCGAGATCGTGCAGCGGCTGCAGCAGGGCAGTAGCTGAGGCATCCGGGACGGCGGCCGCGGGCGTAAGCGACTATGGAGGACGCAGCCGGCCCCGGCAGACATGGGGGCTCCGGCATGGGCCCGGACTACCCGCAGGCCTCCGATGAAGAGCTCATGGCCGCCGTCGTGCAGCGCGACCCCAGGGCCCTGGAGGCCCTTTACGACCGCTACGGTGCGGTGGTCTACTCCCTCGCCCGCCGCATCCTGGGAGACGCCCACCGTGCCGAAGACGTGGTGCAGGACATCTTCCTGCGATTGTGGGACCGCCCCCAGCTCTACGTGGCCTCCCGCGGCCAGCTCCTCACCTGGCTCCTGACGCTCGCCCGCAACCGGGCCATCGACCACTTGCGTGCCCAGGGAAGGCAGCAGCGCTTCCTGCGCTCGCCGGCTGGGGCCCAGTTGGAGGCCCAGGACCCGGCCGAGCAGGCCAGCTGGGCCGTGGAGCGACAGCAGGTGCTGGCTGCCCTGGCCAACCTGCCGCCGGAGCAGCGAGAGGCCATCGAGCTGGCCTACTTCCGTGGTCTCACCCACCGCGAGATCGCCGAGGCCACGGGCCTGCCCTTGGGCACCGTCAAGACCCGCATCCGCCTGGCCATGCAGAAGCTGCGGTCCCTGCTTCTGCAGGAGGAGGGCTGAGGGGTGGACTGCCAGGAGGCACGCCAGGCTATAGACCTGCTGGCCCTGGGCGCCCTGCCCCAGGAGGAGGTGCCGCCCGTGGAGCGGCACCTGGCCACCTGTGCTGAGTGCTCCCGCTATCTGGAGGAAGCGAGGCAGGTGGTGGCCAGGCTGGGCCTGGCGACGCCGGTGCTGCAGCCGCCGCCCAGGCTGAAACGACGTATCCTGGCCGCCGCCACGCGCCCCCGGGCGACGGCCGCGCCGCGACTGCCGCTGGTCTGGGGTGGCGCCGGAGTTTTGACGGCGGTGGCCTTAGCCCTCTCTGTCTTTTTCTTCGTGGAGTGGCGGCAGGCCCAGGACGATCGCCAGGAGCTGGCCACCCGGCTATCGGAAGCCATGGAGGTGGTGCAGGAGCACTACGAGCTGATGGAGCTGTTCACCCTGCCCGACCTGGCGCGGGTGCCCATGTTCCCCCAGACGCCGGGACTGACGGCCAGCCTCTCTTACTACTGGAGCACCCAGAAGCGGTGGGGGTTCATCGTCGGCACTTCCCTTCCTCCTCCCCCGCCCGGGCGCGTCTACCAGCTCTGGTTCATGGCCAACGACGGGGCTCGCGGCGTGGGCACCTTTCGCCCGTCCGAGGGCGGCACCGTCTATCACGCCTTCGACCTGTCGGTGTTCCCGCCAGGCTGGCGGCCGACGGCCATCCTGGTGACGCTGGAGCCGGAGGGGGGCAGCCCTGCCCCCACGGGAGAAACGGTGGCCGCTGGCACCCTGGCCCGTTGAGGTCGTCGGCAGCCTGTCACGTCGGCCCCTGAGCTCTTGCTCGCCGCTGGCGCTCGGCCCAGCATGGGCGCCAGCGGGCCTCTTCGAGCCTCTCGAGGGGCTGGCCGCCCACCCGATGGCCCTGGCCCTCTTGGGAGGCCTGGTTGCCCTGGTCGTGGGCGTCATCGTCCACGAGCCGGGCCGGGAACCTACAGCCAGCGCCAGAGCCACCAGCGAGCGAAGCCGGCCTTCACCAGGTGCCAGAACAGGCTGGGCTGTCTTAGCGATACCTGCGGCTCCGGCTCAGCGAAGAAGTCGCCCTGCACGAGGGCGGCGCGGTTGTAGCCTGTCTCCAGGAAGCACTGCCCCTGCCCGGCGAAGGCGTAACGGTCGCTCTGCCCTTCCACCTGGGCAGCGATGTTTCGGGCCACCACCTCTGCCTCGGCGTGGGCGAAGACTCCAGCCTTGGGCAGCGGCAGGCCGTTGGCCAACGGTATATGCGTGACGTCGCCGATGGCGTAGACCCCTTCCCAGGCCGTGGCCAGGGTCTCTCGATCCACCTCCACCCAGCCCCTCTCCCCCACCAGGCCCGCCTCTCGCACCACCCGCGGGGCCGAATGCACAGGCACCCCGATGAGCAGGTCGAAGGACGCCCGAGAGCCGTCGGCAAACTCCACCGTGCGGGCGTCCTGGTCCACCGCCCGCACCTGCATGCGGGGGCCGAACCATATCTCTCGGGCCGAGAGCATCTCCAGCACCTGCTCGCCCACCCTCGGGCCGGCCACCGGCAGGGGCTGGGGCTCGGGCGTGTAGATGCGGATGTCCACCCGCTCCCTCGAGCCGCGCTTGCGGTAGTAATAGTCCAGCAGGAGGGCGGCCTCGTAGGGGGCGGCGGGACACTTGTAGGGGACGGAGGGGATCAGGATGACGATGCGCCCCTCCCGCAGCTTCTCCAGCTCATCGCGCAGGGCCTCGGCGCCGTCCAGGTGGTAGAAGGTCCAGGCACGGGCCAGGCCGGGGATGTCGCCGGTGCCGTATTCCACCCCCGGCGAAAGGACCAAGTAATCGAAGGGCACCTCCTGACGGGTGAGGACGAGGCGGCGACGTTCCAGGTCGATGGCCGTCACCTCGTCCAGCAACACGTCTATGCCGCGGCGACGGAGATGGCGCAGGTCGCCCACGATGCGGGCCGGCTTCTGCCAGCCCAGCATCACCCAGGTGAAGGCGGGTGCGAAGGCGTGGATGGGGTTGCGGTCCACCACCACCACCCGGTGCTCGCGCGGGAGCAGCTGGCGCAGACGGTTGGCGGCCACCAGGCCGCCCACGCCTCCCCCCATGATCGCCACTGTCTTGCCAGCCATCGTCCCCTCACTCGAGTCCCAGGATGGACTCGAGCCCCACGACCAGTTCCTCCAGCTCCATCACCCTGCGCACGGCCAGCAGGACGCCCGGAATGAAGGACTCGCGGCTGGTGGAGTCGTGGCGGATGGTCAGCACCTGTCCCGGCCCGCCCAAGACCACCTCCTGGTGGGCCACCAGGCCGGGAAGGCGCACGCTGTGGATGGTGATGCCGTCCACATGGCCGCCGCGGGTCCCGGGCAGATTTTCTCGCTGGGTCTCGGGGCGGCGGAAGGGGCCGCCCCGGCCCTCCAGCATGGCCCGGGCGGTGGCCAGGGCCGTGCCGGAGGGGGCGTCGGCCTTCTGGTCGTGGTGCATTTCGATGATCTCGGCGGCGTCGAAGTAGCGGGCGGCTATCCTGGCCAGGTGGACCATCAGCACGCCCCCGATGGCAAAGTTGGCAGCCACGACGGCCCCCAGTCGGCGCCGCTGACACTCTTCTCGCAGCTCCTGCAAAAAGGCCTCGTTCAGGCCCGAGGTGCCGATGACGGGCCGGGCGCCCACCTCCAGGGCGGCGCGGGCCACCCTGGGGGCGAAGTCGGCGTGGGTGAAGTCCACCACCACCTGGGGCTGCGTCCGCTGGAAGAGGGGAAGGGGGTCGTTGCCGAAAGGCACCAGGCCGGAGCCATCGGGCAGGGGCAGGTACTCCTCCTGGGCGGAGCGGGAGACCACGGCCACCGGCTCCAGGTCCTCTTCCCGGCAGAGGGCGGCCAGCACCTCCCTCCCCATGCGCCCCGTGCCGCTCACCGCCACGCGGACGGCCATGGCACCCTCGCGTTAGCGGAAGCTGGAGGGGGGCCTGGGTGGCGGGGGAGGCGGAGGCTCAGGCCCGCGCCGCACCTGAGGCGGCCGCTGGGGGCCCTGGCCCCGCTGCCCGCCCCCGCGAAAGCGGTTGTCGGGCGGCCGACGTCCTGGTTGCGGCTGCTGGGGCCTTCCGCTCGGGCGTGACTGGGCGGCACGGGCCGCCTTCACCACGTCCTCGGGCTGCAGCCCCTCCAGCACGGCCCGCCGCGAGAGGTTGATGCGCCCGAACTGGTCCACCTCGGTGACCATGACCATGATCTCGTCGCCCACCCGCACCACGTCCTCGGGGCGGCGGGCACGGTAGTCGGCCAGCTCCTCGGTGCGCACCAGCCCTTCCTTGCCGGGCAGGATCTCCACGAAGGCGCCGAAGGGCACCAGCCGTGTCACCTTGCCGGTGAAGATCTCCCCCACTTTCACTTCTTTGGTGAGGCCCTCGATGATCTCGATGGCGCGACGCGCGGCCGCTTCGCTGGGGGAACCGATGTAGACGGTGCCGTCGTCCTCGACGTCGATGGTGCACTTGGTCTCGTCGATGATGGAGCGGATGACCCTCCCGCCGGGGCCGATGACGGCGCCTATCTTCTCCACCGGTATCTGGATGCGGTACATGCGCGGTGCGTAGGGCGAAAGCTCCGCTCGCGACTCGGGTATCGTCTCCAGCATCCGCTGCAGGATGTGCAGGCGGGCCTCCCGTGCCTGGCGGAGGGCCTGCTCCAGCACAGCGAAATCCAGCCCCTTGATCTTGATGTCCAGCTGCAGGGCGGTGATGCCCTCGGCCGTGCCGGCCACCTTGAAGTCCATGTCGCCGTAGTGGTCCTCCAGGCCGGCGATGTCCGTCAGCACGGTAAAGCGGCCGTCCTCCCCCGTCACCAGCCCCATGGCCACCCCGGCCACCGGCGCCTTGATGGGCACACCGGCGTCCATCAGCGACAGCGTGCTGCCGCAGACGCTGGCCATGGAAGTGCTGCCGTTGCTGGACAGCACCTCCGATACCAGCCGGATGGTGTAGGGGAACTCCTCCTCGCTGGGGATAACGGGCTCCAAGGCCCGCTCGGCCAGGGCGCCGTGGCCGATCTCGCGACGGCTGGGGCCGCGCAGGGGCCGCGCTTCTCCGGTGGAGAAGGGCGGGAAGTTGTAGTGGTGGATGAAGCGCTTGGACTCCTCCGGCTCGATGGTGTCCAGCTCCTGGCGCTCGCCCAGGGACCCCAGGGTGGCGATGGTCAGCACCTGCGTCTCGCCGCGGGTGAACAGCCCGGAGCCGTGGGTGCGGGGCAGCAGCCCCACCGCCGCCGAGACGGGCCGCAGCTCGTCAGGACGGCGCCCGTCGGGCCGCAGCCCCTCCTCCAGGATGCGAGTTCGGAACACCCGCCGGACCTCTTCCTCGAAGGCCCGCAGGAGCTGGTCCTGGGGATAGGTCTCTCCCAGGGCTGCCAGCAGCTCCTGTCGGCGCTGGTCCAGCAGGGCCTGTCGCTCCTCTTTGGCGGCCGCCAGCAGGTCCCACTGTTGTGACCGCACGAACTCGCGCACCGCCTGGACCACTTCCTCGCCCAGAGGTGGCGACTCCCAGGATATCTTGGGCCGTCCCAGGGTGGCGGCCATCTCGTCCTGAAGGGAGATGACCTCCTGGTTGACTACGTGGGCCTGACGGATGGCCTCCAGCACCAGCTCCTCGGGCAGCTCGCTGGCCCCGGCCTCCACCATAACCACGGCCGCCCGGGTGCTGGCCACCACCAGGTCCAGGAGGCTGTCCTTGCGCTGGGCGAAGGTGGGGTTGACCACGAACTGGCCGTCGATGTAGCCGATGCGGGTAGCCCCCACCGGCCCCTCGAAGGGAATGTCGGAGATGGTCAGGGCGGCCGAGGCGCCGATGATGCCCAGGATGTCGTGGTCGTTCTCCTGGTCGGCCGAGAGGGCGGTGATGATGATCTGGACATCGTGTCGGAAGCCCTTGGGAAAGAGGGGTCGCAGGGGTCGGTCCGTGAGGCGGGCGGTGAGGATGGCCGAGGTGGAGGGACGGCCCTCGCGGCGGAACCAGCTGCCGGGTATCTTGCCGGCGGCGTAGAGCCTTTCCTCGAAGTCCACTGTCAGGGGGAGAAAGTCGACCCCTTCGCGGGGCTTGCTCATGCAGGCCGTCACCAGCACCACCGTATCGCCGTAACGGACGGTGACCGCCCCGTTGGCCTGTCTGGCCAGGAGTCCGCACTCGACGGTGAGTTGCCTGCCGCCTATCTCGCGCTGGAAGGTATACACGGCGTTCTCCATATTCCCTTTACCCCATTCCTGCTGTTGGACTGTCGCTCTCTAGAGCGCTGGCCCGGAGCGAAGGCATGGCCTCCGTGACCACCCCGCCGCTGACGGCCAGGCCGCGGCTATGGCTCAGCCTCGCACCCCTTCCCTCTCCTCGGGCATGCCTCCTGGGGGATGGAGCCCATGGCCGTCCTTTTTCGGTGGAGGCGCCGGAGCGAGAACCTGGGCTTGACCTTCGTCCGCTACTTCTCGGCAGTCCCGATGCTACTTCCGCAGCCCCAGAGAAGCGATGATGCGTCGGTAGGAATCGGGGTCTTCCCGCTGGAGGTAGCGCAGCAGCCGCCGCCTCTGGCCCACCATCATCATCAGCCCGCGTCGGGAGTGATGGTCCTTGCGGTGCTGTCTCAGGTGCTCTGTGAGGCGGCGTATCCTCTCGGTGAGGATGGCTATCTGGACCTCGGGGGACCCCGTGTCCCGCTCGTGAGTCCTGTAGGCCTCGATGAGGGCTGCCTTCTCTCTCTTGGTGAGCATGTGGGGCCTTTGTGCCCTCCGCTCCTCGTCCTGGCGCCCAGTATAGCACCGGCCTGGGTGGCGGGCAATGCCCGCTCCTGGTGGGCGCCCGGGCCGGGGGCTATACTCGTTAGCGATGTCAGGTCGGCAATCGTCCACGTATCGTCATGCGTATAGCTATAGTCACCGACAGCTCCGCCTGTCTGCCCAGGGAGCTGGTGCAGCGCTATGGCCTGACCGTGGTCCCCCATCGCCTGCACCTGGACGGCCAGACCTTTGAGGACGGGGCCATAACGCCGGGGGAGTTCTACTCCCTCCTGGAGCGCACGCGGGGCCGCGCCACCACCAGCTCCCCGTCGCCGGGGGCCTTTCTCGATGCCTTCCGCCATGCCTGCCAGGGCAAGGAAGGCGTCCTGTGCCTGACCCTCTCGGGCCGTTACTCGGCCACCTTCAGCGCTGCCGAGAACGCCGCCCGTCAATTTCGCGAGGAGCGCCCCCAGGTGCCCATCGAGGTGCTGGACAGCCGCTGTCTGGCCATGGCCCACGGCTTCGTTGTGCTGGTGGCCGCGCGGGCGGCAGAGTCGGGCGCGTCCCTGGCCGAGGCGGTGCGAGCGGCCCAGGCCGTGGCAGGCCGCGCCTCCCTCATCGGCGTGGTGGACACCCTGCGTTACCTGGCCATGGGAGGAAGGGTGCCCTGGATCGCCCACTGGGCCACATCGGTGCTGCAGATCAAGCCCATCATGACCGCCGACGGCGACGAGATACGGCTGGCCGAGCGGGTGCGCACCCGCCGTCGTGCCATGGAGCGGCTGGTGGCCATCCTCCATCAGCGGGTGCAGCCCGGCCTGCCCCTGCATGTGGCCGTGATGCATGCGGCCGCTGCCGCCGACGCCCAGGAGCTGGCGCAGCGACTGCAGGAGCTGGGCCCCGTCGAGCTGCTAATGACCGAGTTCACGCCGGTGATGGGCGTGCACGTGGGGCCGGGCTTCGTGGGCGTGGCCTACTATCAGGAGCCGGCGGAGGACGATGTCCTGGTGCAGGACTTGGCCCGCATCGAGAGGGAGCTCTCGCCCCTGCCCCCGCCCTCGGAGCCGCCGGCCCTGGTGGTGCTGGTGGGGCTGCCCGGGGCCGGCAAGAGCACCTTCGCCCGTCGCCTGCGGGAGCGGGCGCCCGTGGCGGTGCTGGAGAGCGACCGCTTCCGCAAGCTCCTGTTCGGCCGCCCCACCTACTCGGCCGAAGAGAGTCGCCGCTTGTTTCGCGCCCTGCACGCCGCTATCGAGACGCTGTTGAGGCGTCGCGTCTCCTGCCTGCTGGACGCCACCAACCTGCGAGAGGAGCACCGGCGTCCCCTGTACGAGATGGCCGAGCGCCACGGGGCGAGGCTGGTGGTGGTGCAGCTGGAGGCGCCTCCGGAGGTGGTCCGCTCCCGCTTGCAGCGGCGTCGGCAGGCTGCCACCCCCGGCGACTGGTCCGATGCCGGGCCGGAGGTCTACGAGCGCATGAGGGAGGCGGTAGAGCCCATCGGCCGGCCCCATCTCCGGGTGGACTCCACCGCCGATCTCGGGCCGGCGATAGAGCACGTGCTGAAGGCCATGGGGTGCCGGTAGGGGTAGCCGGCCGGTGCCGGTCTGGGAGCGAAATAGTCTCCGGGATCCCTGGCCGTCACGGCGATGCCTCGCTCCCCCTTCGCGACGCGCTGGTGCCCCGGAGGGCTTCCTTCCGCGCCTCCGTCTCCCCTGCTAAACTGGAGTGAGTTCGGAGAGTCCCATGTCCGTTCGTCCGTGGCGCCCTGTTATAGTGGTGCGGGCACAGGTGGACCCTGAGGCCCTGCCCCAGTTCCACCGCTGGTACAAGCGGGTGCATCTGCCCCGGGTCCTCTCCGTGCCGGGCATCGTGCGGGCCTATCGGGCCGACTGCCACCGCCGGGGCGTCAACTGGGCCGCCCTTTACGAGCTGCGGGACGAGGCCGCCATCGGCGAGGCCTTCCAGAGCCAGCAGGCCCAGGCGGTGCGGCAGGACTGGGAGCCGTGGCTGGAGACCCACGTCCGCGAGGTGAGCGTGGAGGTCTATGCTGGCCTCCCGCCCATCCTCACCTATCACCTCTGGAACTAGCCCTTCCCCTCCAGCACCATCTGCGTCTGGACCACCAGGGCCACAAGCTTGCCGTCCTCCGTCGTCACCCGCGTCTGCCAGACCATGGTGCGACGGCCCCGGTGCAGGGGGACCGTCTCGCCGATGAGCCTGGACCCGACAGGGGCGGCCGAGATGAAGTTGGTCTTGGATTCGATGGTGGTGGTGGCGGCCCCCGGTGGCAGGTTCAGGACGGTGCCCGCCGCGCCCAGGGTGTCGGCGAAGGCCATGATGGCGCCGCCATGGGCTACCCCAGGCACGGTGGTAAGGCCGCTGCGGACGGTCATTTCAGCCCGCACCATCTCGGGGGAGGCCTCCAGGAAGCGAATGCCCAGCAGCTCGGGGAAGAGCCCCTTTATGGCCTGCTGGAGCTGCTCCGCGCCGTCCACGGCGGCCCCTAGCGTCCCTTGTATTCAGGCTTGCGCTTCTGGGCGAAGGCCAGAGGCCCCTCGCGGGCGTCCTCGCTGCGGAACACCTCGCCGGCCAGTTGCGATTCCAGCGCCAAACCCTCCTCCAGGGGCAGTTCCCGGCCTCGGAGGGCGGCCTGCTTGATGGCCCGGACCGCCAGGGGCCCGCACTCCAGGATCTTCTGCGCTACCTCCTCGGCGGTGGGCATGAGTTGCTCCTTGGGCACCACCCGCGAGACCAGGCCCGCCCGCAGCGCCCACTGGGCGTCGAAGCGCTCGCCCGTCAGCAGCAGCTCCATGGCGTAGGCCAGGGGGATGGCCCGCGGGAGCCTCTGGGTGCCGCCAGCGGCGGGAATGATAGCCCGCTTCGGCTCCGGCAGCCCGAAGGTGGCATGCTCGGCGGCGATGCGGATATCGCAGCACAGGGCCAGCTCCAGGCCCCCGGCCAGGCAGTAGCCGTTGATGGCCGCTATGATGGGCTTCCAGCACTCGAAGCCACGAGTGATGCCAGCGAAGGGGACGTTGTAGGACTGGCCGCCGCGGCCCGAGAAGGCCTCGGCCATGGCCACCAGGTCGGCGCCGGCGCAGAAGGCCACGTCGCCGGCACCGGTGACTATGGCCACCCACACCTCCGGGTCGTCCTTGAAATCGTGGAAGGCGTCGTAAAGCTCCTTGCTGGTGAGAGGGTCGATGGCGTTGCGCCGGTCGGGACGGTTGATGGTGATGTAGGCCAGACGCCCCTTCTTCTCATAGATGATGTTCTGGAAATCGGCCATCTTCTTACCTCCCTGTGCAGTTGGCGCCCGAGGGGTGCCGCGTCGGGCGGCAGCGACAGCCGGTGCGACATCCCCCTGGCAGCGCCATCCATATTAGCACGAAAGGGACGAGGCGCCAGGGCCGCACCGGCGCCTTGTCTCGCGTGCCGCCTTGGGATACCATGATGGCGACCCCCGAGGCGTATCCGTCCATGCCCCGAAGTCTCAACGTGGCCATCGTCGGCGCCACCGGCCTGGTGGGCCGTGAGCTACTGCGGGTGATGGAAGAGCGGTCCTTCCCCGTGGCCGGCCTGCGCCTCCTGGCCTCCTCACGCTCCGCCGGCACCTCCATCCGCTTCCGTGGCGAGGAATATACCGTAGAGGAGACCACCGCCGAGTCCTTCGCAGGGGCGGACCTGGTCTTCATCTCCGTGTCCAGCGAGATATCGCGGCAGCTGGTGCCCATCGCTGCCAAGGCGGGGGCGGTGGTCATCGACGACTCCAAGGCCTGGCGGCTGGAGCCCCACGTCCCCCTGGTGGTGCCGGAGGTGAACGGCGATGCCCTGGCGGGGCACCGGGGCATCATAGCCACGCCCAACTGCGAGGTGGTGCCCCTGTGCCTCTGCCTCTTTCCCCTGCACAGGCGCAACCCCGTGCGGCGCATCATCGTCGACACCTATCAGTCCGTCTCGGGCACCGGCTGGGCGGCGGTGGAGGAGCTGAAGGAGCAGGCCAGGGCGGCCCTGGAGGGGAGAGAGTCGGCCCCTCGCGTCTACCCGCACCCCATCGCCTTCAACGTCATCCCTCAGGTGGAGCCCTTCGGCGAGGACGGCTATACGCGCGAGGAGGCCACCATCGTCCACGAGACTCGCAAGGTCATGGGGGAGCCGGGGTTGGCCATCTCGGCCACCTGCGTGCGGGTGCCGGTAATGGTGGGGCACAGCCTGGCGGTGCACGTGGAGTTCGAGCGGCCCTTCGACCCTCACGAGGCGCGGGAGCTGCTGCACCAGGCTCCCGGCGTGCGGGTGCTGGACGATCCCGCCAGCAGCGTCTACCCGACCCCCCTGCAGGCAGCCGGGGACGACCATTGCCTGGTGGGGCGCATCCGCCGCGACTCCTCCTGCGAGCGCGGCCTTGCCCTGTGGATCTCCTGCGACAACCTGCGTAAAGGCGCCGCCCTCAATCTGGTCCAGATCGCCGAGGAGCTCCTCTCCCGCAACCTGATATAGTCCAGAGGGAGGTGGGGACATGGAGATAGGAAGGCTGCTGACCGCCATGGTCACCCCCATGGACGACGATGGGCGGGTGGACTATGCTCAGGCCCGCCGCCTGGCGCAGGCCCTCATGGACTCGGGCTCCGACGGCGTAGTGGTGGCCGGCACCACCGGCGAGGCCCCGACCCTCTCCCACGAGGAGAGGCTGCGGTTGGTGCGAGAGGTGAAGGAGGCCGTGGCCGGCCGCGGCGCCGTCATCGCCGGCACCGGCACCTACCGCACCGACGAGAGCATCGAGCTATCGCGGGAGGCGGAGCGGGCCGGGGCCGATGGCCTCCTGCTGGTGACGCCCTATTACCACCGTCCCACCCAGGAGGGGCTCTACCGCCACTTCCGTGCCATAGCGGAAGCCGTCTCGGTGCCCTGCATCCTCTACAACATCCCCGGGCGGACGGGGGTCAACATGACGGCCGAGACGGCCCTCCGCCTGGCGCAGGTGCCCAACATTGTGGGGGTGAAGGAGGCATCGGGCGACCTGGGGCAGGCCGCCCGCATCATCGAGGGGGCGCCTCAGGGCTTTCGTCTCTGGAGCGGGGACGATGCCCTCACCCTGCCCCTGCTGGCCATCGGTGGCTACGGTGTGGTGGCCGTCGTCTCCCATCTGGCGGGGCTGCAGTTCAAGCGCATGATAGAGGCATTCCTGGCCGGGGCCGTGGAGGAGGCGGCGCGACTGCATCGTCGCCTGTTGCCGCTGATGCAGACCCTGATGACGGCGGCCCCCAACCCCATACCCATCAAATACGCCCTCAATCAGGTGGGGTTCCGGGTGGGAAGGCCGCGGCTTCCCCTGACGGAGCCCGACGAGGAGGCCGCCCGGCGCATCATGGCCGAGGTGGCCAAGGTGCCCCTGGACCTGAAGGTCCCTGTCTGAGCAGGGGGCGACAGTCCCTCACTGCCCGGCGGCGCGGCGGGCGAGGAAGCGCTGCCAGCGGCGCCTCAGCACAGCCTGCCCCCAACGATAGCCCAGGGCGTCGCCCACGCTGTTGGCCAGGTTGGCGAAAAAGACGTAGCTGAAGGCCAGCACCAGGAACATGGCCAGCACCGTCCACCAGTGGACGTCGGCCAGGGCGATGGGCATCAGGCTCATGACGATGCCCAGAAGCAGCCCCCCGTAGGCTATCCCCCGCACGGCCAGGGCCTCGCGGAAGCGCTGGGCACGGAACATCTCCAGCACCTCCCTAGGGATGTGCTGCAGGGGCGGGACGCGGTCACTGGAGGTCCCGCAGTGGGGACAGGAGGGCTCGCCCCGCTGCAGGGGATGGTAGCAATGGCCGCAAAACAGGCCGGCGTTGGGTGCCTGCCCCGAAAGGATCAGCTCCAGCAAGCGCTGCAGCCGTGGCGAGAAGGGCGGGGCGTCGCCCGCAGGAGCATCGGTCATGGCCCTGCCAAGGCACCAGTCTAGGCCGGCAGCGCCCCTGTGGCTAGACGGGCTGCAGGGAGAAGGAGTGGTCGGCCATGAGGGCCGCCGCGAAGACTATGCCCAGGGAGGCCAGCAGTATCAGGGCCGAGAGGGCCATGGTGGCCCGACGCAAAGAGCGTGCCTGGGCGTCGCTGCCTCCCGCCTCCATGGCCTGTAGCTGCCGCGGCCCCACGACGAAGGAATGGAGGGCCGTGAGGACCAGGGCCAGCGCCAGCAGCCCCATCTTGGCGGTGAAGATCCAGGCGTAGCGACGGCCCGGGTCCAGCAGATCGTCTATCTCGTCCATGCGCTGGAAGAGGTTGCTGAGGCCGCTCAGCACCAGCACCACTATGGCCGCTCCTCCCAGCCAGCCGAAGCGGCTGGTGAGCACCCGCAGCACGCGGGCGCGTGCCCCCGGCTCCAGCGTTCGCAGGGCCGGGATCACCAGGAAAAGGAGGAACTGGGGGCCGATGAAGGCGGTTGCGGCCACTATGTGGATCCAGAAGCTGATGCTCTCGGTCATGTCGCCAGCACGTCGCGCAGTACTATCGCCTGCTCCCGCTCCGGCCCCACCGACACCAGGGAGATGGGGACGCCCAGCAGCTCCTCCACCCGTCGCACGTAGGCCTGGGCGCGGGGCGGCAGGTCGGAGAAGCGGCGCACGCCGGAGGTGTCCTCCTCCCAGCCAGGCAGCTCCTCGTAGACCGGCTGGGCCCGCCAGAGGGCGGCGGTGCTGGCCGGGAAGGTTTCGGTCACCTGCCCGTCCAGCCGGTAGGCCACGCAGATGTTGATGGTGGGGAAGCGGTCCAGGACATCGAGCCTCGTCAGGGCCACCGTGGTGAGGCCGTTGGCCCGCGCCGTGTAGCGGGAAGCTACGGCGTCGAACCAGCCGCAGCGGCGAGGGCGGCCGGTGGTGGCGCCGTATTCGGGTCTCGGCCCCGACTCCCGCAGCATGGTTCCCCGCTCGTCCAGCAGCTCGGTGGGCATGGGGCCGTTGCCCACCCGCGTCATGTAGGACTTGTAGACCCCCACCACGGCCCCGATCTGGGTGGGGCCGATGCCCATGCCGATGCAGGCCCCTCCGGCCAGGGAGGAAGGCACCGACGAGGTGACGTACTCGTAGGTGCCCAGGTCCAGGTCCAGCAAGGAGCCCTGGGCGCCCTCCAGCAGCACCGTCAGGCCGCGGGAGAGGGCGTCCTGGACCAGGGAAGCGGTATCGGCCACGAAGGGGCGGAGGCGGGCGCCGTATTCGGCATACTCGCTCCAGACCTGCTCCAGGTCCAGGGGTTCGGCGTCGAACAGACGGGTGAGGATGGCGTTCTTGATGGGCAGGACCGTGGCCAGCCGCTCCCGCAGCGCCTGGGGGTCCACCAGGTCCACCATGCGGATGCCCATGCGGCCTACCTTGTCCACGAAGGTGGGGCCGACGCCACGGCCGGTGGTGCCGATGGCCCCCTTGCCCCTCATCTGCTCCTCCAGCCGGTCCAGCAGCACGTGCCAGGGCATGGTGACATGGGCGCGATCGCTGACGAAGAGCCTCCCCTTCACCGGCACCCCCCGCTCCTCCAGCGAGGAGACCTCCTCCAGCAGCACCCTGGGGTCTATGGCGACGCCGTTGCCGATGAGGCAGAGCTTGTCGGGATAGAAGATGCCGGCCGGCACCAGGTGGAGGCGGAACTCCCCCAGCTCATTGACGATGGTATGCCCGGCGTTGCTGCCGGCGGAGTAACGGGCCACTACCTGGGCCCGTTGGGCCAGCAGGTCGACCACCCGTCCCTTGCCCTCGTCTCCCCATTGGCCCCCGACGACCACCACGGCCGGCATAGGCTTCCCTCCCGCACGCTGCGCTTCCTTCACGAAGGCCGCAGTAAGTGTAAAAAGGGGGGGCCTAAGGGTCAAGGGCGCGCGGCACGCACCACACATGCGCCCAGCGGGGGGCTTGACATTGTGGAACGTCCGTTCTATTGTTGGGTTGGAACGGATGTTCTGTATGGGAGGGGTGTCATGGCGGCGAGCTATGTGGGCGTGCAGATGAGGCTCCCCATCTACCAGCATCCTCGCTGCCCCTGGTGCGGCGGGCCCATCGCCCATGGCGAGCGCTGCTGGGCCTGCCCCGTGTGCGGCTATCAGCAGCTCCAGCGCTGACGACGGCCTTGGAGGCGGCCCCGCTCGTCGCTATCATGGCCTGAGGGGGACACCGTCCCTGCAGGGCCATGTCGGAAGCGAGGCCGCCCCTGAAGGCTGTGCTGGAGGCCGTCCTCTTCGTGGCCGACGGCCCCGTGCCCGTATCCGTCCTGGCCGACATCGCCGAGGCGGAGCCGGAGGAGGTGGAGGCGGCCCTCCAGGAGCTGGCCGAGCAGTGCCGCGGCCGCGGTGTGCGGCTCCTGCGCCACGGCCAGGCTGCCCAGATGGCCACCGCTCCCGAGACGGCCCCCTACGTCGAGCGCTTCATGGGCCTCTCGCATCCCGACCGCCTCTCGCGGGCCGCCCTGGAGACCCTGGCCATCATCGCCTACAAGCAGCCCATCACCCGCGCCGAGATAGAGGCCATTCGCGGCGTCGGGTGCGAGCGGGCCTTGGCCTCCCTCAAGGAGAGGGGGCTGGTGGCCGAGGTGGGACGCGCCCATCGACCCGGACGGCCCTACCTATATGGCACCACCTTCCGTTTTCTGGAGCACTTCGGCCTGGAGCGTCCCGAGGACCTGCCGCCCTTGACGGCGGTGTCCCCTCAGGGCGAAGATGGGTTGGCCGCCGGGGGGAGGACGGCACAGGATGATGACGGTCGGCCTCTGCCGCATCTGGCTCCGTCTGCCGGAGAACCATTCCCTCAAGGGTAAGCGCCAGGCGGTGCGCTCCCTCGTGGCCCGCCTCCAGAACCGCTTCAACGTCTCGGTAGCGGAGGTGGACGACCACGACCTGTGGCAGATGATCTCCCTGGGAGTCTCCTGCGTCACCAACTCCGAGCGCCATGCCCACGAGGTGCTGACGGCGGTGGTGGACTACATCCGCAGTCAGCGTCTGGACCTAGAGCTGGTGGACTTCCGCACCGAGGTCATCCGCGCCCTCAACGACGGCCGCTACTAGGCAGCGAGGCGGGCCCTGGCCTCCTGCCTCCGGGGACTCCCGGGTGGCGCACCTTCTCGAGGCCCCCGGGCGCGAGCCTTCATTGACCGTGGTGCTGGGCGGGAAGTAAAATTCTAGGCGCCGCCGCGCTGTAGAGGCCCCGGTCAGCCGGGGCCTTTCTCGACGGGCCAGCAGGCATGACCACCGTCCAGGAGCTGCCCAAGGCCTACGATCCCTCCCAGCACGAGGCAGCCATCTATCGCCTCTGGGAGGAGGGCGGCCACTTTCAGCCGCGGGGAGACCCCCAGAAGCCCCCCTTCTGCATCATCATGCCGCCTCCCAACGTGACGGGCGCCCTGCACATGGGCCATGCCCTCACCGACACCCTGGAGGACGTGCTGGTGCGCTGGCACCGCATGAAGGGGGAGCCCACCCTGTGGCTGCCGGGGGTGGACCATGCCGGCATCGCCACCCAGAACGTCGTGGAACGGGACCTGCGCCGGGAGGGGCTGACCCGCCAGGACCTGGGCCGGGAGAAGTTTGTCCAGCGCTGCTGGGAGTGGGCCCAGAAACACCGGGCCATCATCACCCAGCAACATAAGCGCTTGGGCGTCTCCTGCGACTGGACCCGGGACCGTTTCACCCTGGACCCTGACCTTTCCCGCGCCGTTCGCGCCGCCTTTGTCCGTCTCTACAAGAAGGGGCTCATCTACCGGGGCAAGTATATGGTGAACTGGTGTCCCCGCTGCACCAGCGCTATCTCCGACCTGGAGAACATCTACCGCGAAGTGCAGGGCCATCTCTGGACCGTCCGCTATCCCATCTTGGACGGGGACTGGGACGGGCCGCGGGCCGAATGGGGGAGCGGCCGCTGGGCCGAGGGAGCCACCCACTTCATCACCGTCGCCACCACCCGCCCGGAGACCATCCTGGGCGATACCGCCGTCGCCGTTCACCCGGACGACGAGCGGTACCGGGACCTGGTAGGGAAGACCGCGGTCCTTCCGGCCCTGGGCCGTCGCATCCCGATCATCGCCGATCCGGCGGTGGACCCAACCTTCGGGACGGGCGCGGTCAAGGTCACCCCGGCCCACGATCCCACCGACTATGAGATCGGCCTGCGCCACGGCCTGGAGCAAATCAACGTCCTCACCGAGACGGCACGCATCAACGAGAATGGTGGCCCCTACGAGGGGCTGGACCGCTTTGAGGCCCGGACGCGCCTTGTCGCCGATCTGGAGAAAGAGGGGCTTCTGGTCAAGGCGGAGCCCTACATCCACTCCGTCGGCCACTGCCAGCGCTGCGACACCATCACGGAGCCCTACCTCTCCGTCCAGTGGTTCGTGCGCACCAAGCCCCTGGCCGAGGCGGCCATCCGCGCCGTCCGGGAGGGCCAGATGCGCATCGTCCCCCAGCGATTTGAGAAAATCTACTTCCAGTGGCTGGAGAACATTCGGGATTGGTGCATCAGTCGCCAACTCTGGTGGGGCCATCGTATTCCTGTCTGGTACTGCGACGACTGCGGTGGCCAGACCTGCGAACTGGAGGACCCGACGACCTGCGCCCACTGTGGGAGCCCCAACATCCATCAGGACGAGGACGTGCTGGACACCTGGTTCTCCTCCGGTCTCTGGCCTTTTTCCACCCTGGGCTGGCCCGACGAGACGCCCGACTTCCGCCGCTACTACCCCACCGACATGCGGGAGACGGGCTACGACATCCTCTTCTTCTGGGTGGCCCGGGAGGTGATGCTGGGAATGGAGATGACGGGGAAGGCCCCCTATTCCACCGTCTACCTGCATGGCCTGGTCCGGGACCAGCACGGGCAGAAGATTTCCAAGTCCCGGCCCGATGCCAAAAAATACGACCCCCTCAACATCATCCAGGAATACGGTGCGGACGCGCTCCGGTACACGCTGCTGACCTCCTCCACGCCGGGCAACGATATGAACCTGGACCCGCGGCGGGTGGAGGGGGCGCGCAACTTTGCCAACAAAATCTGGCAGGCAACGCGCTACGTCCTCTCCGTCTGTGAGCGGTGGCCGGGGGATGTTCCGGACCTTTCGGGGCTGACGCTGGGACGGCCGGAGCGGTGGATTTTGAGCCGTCTGGCCCGACTGATCGCGACGGTGAATCACCTGATGGAAGACTACCAGTACGGTGAGGCGGGCCGTCAGATCAACGACTTCCTCTGGAGCGAGTTCTGCGACTGGTATCTGGAGATCTCCAAGATCTCCGTCTACGCGCCGGACGCCACATCGGAGTCCACCGCCCCGGTGCGGGCCGTGTTGCTGACGGTGCTGGATAAGACCCTGCGGCTGCTGCATCCGTTTATGCCCTTCGTGACCGAGGCGCTGTGGCAGGCGCTGCCGATCCCGAAGGAGACGGAATCCCTGATGCTGGCCCGATGGCCCGAAACAGCCCCCTGGCCGACGGATGCGGCCGTGGAGGAGGAGATGGGGCTGCTGATGGACCTTATTCGGGGTATCCGGAACGTCCGAGCGGAGTACGATGTGGAGGTGGGCAAGCGCATTCCGGCCCTCTTTGCCGCTGGGGATTGGGCGAACCTGCTGCGCCAGGAACAGGCCATTCTCTGTACCCTGGCGAAGCTGGACCCGGAGGCGTTGGTGATTGCGGAGGCGATGGATGCGCCGGCCCAGGCGGCGACGGTGGTGGTGGGCGACGTGGCTGCCTATTTGCCGCTGGCGGGGCTGGTGGACCTGGCGGCGGAGCGGGCGCGGCTGGAGAAGGAACTGGCGGAGGTTTCGGCCCGTATTGCCCGGAGCGAAGCGCTGCTGGCAGGAGAGTTTGCCCAGAAGGCCCCTGCGGCCGTCGTGGCGCGGGAGCGGGAGAAACTGGCCGAACTGCAGGCGGCCCGCCAGCAACTGCAGGAGCGGCTGGCGCAGTTAGGGTAGGCAGAAAACAGTGGCGGTTCGCTGGCTGCCGCAGGGGTGGCTGGGGCAGGCAGAAACGGCGGCGGCCCGCCGGAAGGCGGGCCGCCGCCGCATCTCCATCTCTCTTATCGCCATCTCCCCAATTGGCATCTATGACGATGGTCTCCATACCCCCTTCCGCTTGACGCTTGCGCATCTCCCAGACTTCCCGTACCGGGTCACCGATAGACGCCACAGCGGGCCACCATCGCTCCCCAAATAATGAAATCCAGCACAACACGAGGCGTGCAGGAGAGCGACCGCCGGACTGTGTATCCCCTACCGCACCACTTCGTAGATGCGCACTCCTTCCCGGTCGTAGACCACCCGCAACGCTCCCTGCACGGCGAGAAGGTCAAACTTGCCCAGACCGACCGCGTCGTAGTAGAGGCGCTCGTAGGGGCCCACGTAGACGTAGCGGACGCCGTAGCGCCGCAGAATCTCCAGCGCCCGATCCGGGCTGGGGGTGTTGTAACACTCGTTGACGTCGGCCCGCCGCTGGGTGACTTCCTCTCCCATCCCCTGCTGAATCTGGTGCCAGCGCCAGCCCACCACCGCTGGAAGCCCCGTGTAGATGGAAATCCGGCTCTCCCACAGGTATTCCCGCGCCCCCAGCCCCTCCAGGATGACCGGCGACCCCTGAACGTTCTCCAGAAGCCAGAGAATTCCCCCGTAGTCCGGCCCCAGGTCCACCTCCCCCCGCACGTCTCCGGTCCGGCTGTAGCGGATGTAGGCCATACCGTCCAGGGTGGGGCCGGTGGCGTGGGTGAACCGATCGTTCACCTTGGCAGGGATGCTCATCACGGGGAAGAGGGCCGCCGAGGCCAGGAGCAGGCCCATCCCGGCCCACCAGACCCGCTGCGCGTCCGCGGGCCAGGGCCGAAGGCCTTCCACCAGATAGGTAACCGCCACGGCCGCACTCACCGCCAGGAGCGTCCAGGCCTGGAAGTGGAACTTGAAGACGGTGTTCATCCGTCCGATGTCCCCCTCCAGAACCAACACTTCCACCCCCAGGGTCAGGGCCATCGCAGCAGCGACCCAGAGCCACAGCAGCGCGCGGGGCGCGGAGCCCCGGCGCAGACCTTCAGCCTCCGACTCCAATCCGTCCACCAGCGCCAGGCCGAAGGCGAGAATCCCCACGGGAAGAGCCACGGCAGCGACGGGCACTCCCGCCAGCGCCCCAACCGCGCCACAGAGGGAGACCGTCCCCACCAGAATGGCAAACCGGACCGGTCCCCGCAGAACCAGCGTCCGCCACGTCTCCAGAATCAGCCACGTTCCCAGCGGGAGGAGAAAGAGCCCCAGATGCCGGAGGTAGATGTCCAGGGGCGTCCGGATGTCCGTCCACGGGCGCACCCGGTCGTAGGGGGCGATGTAGGCCCGGATGTAGGGGAGGAAGAGGAGCACCGTCAGGCCAGCCAGAAGGGCAGGATAGAGGAGCCCCCGAAGGGCGGGGGGTATCCTGTCCTCTCCCGAAAACGCCGCGCGCCAGGCCAGCGCGACCACAGCCAGCAGCAGGTAGGTCGGGTAGTCCCAGGTGTTCGTCGCCCGGAGCATTCCCACAAGAAGGCCCGCCAGAAGGACGGAGAGCCCCGTCGGGCGGCCGGAACGGAGGCCCAGGGCCCACTCCACCATCACCAGGAGCGCGCAGAGGGTGTACGGTAGGGCCAGCAGGTGCGCATGCAGGTCGGCGTAGAGGAAGGTGAAGGCCGGGAATTCGGTGATGGGCCCCACGCCGCCCGAATCAGGCGGAAAGATGCGGGTGGGGTTCCAGTAGGGAGTCTCCGGACGGAAGGGAAGGGGTGTCCCGGCCAGGACCTTTCCCAACCCGACGAGCGCCTGAACCAGTCCCTCCAGGCCGGGGATGGTGCTCCGGAAGGGGATTTCCCCGGCCACCAGGCGGAAGCCGTTGAAGAGAAGCCGCGCTTCCTCCAGGTTCCCCGCCACCAGCAGGAAGAAGACGGCCAGGAAACCGGCCAGGTAGGGGAGACCCCGCGCCCGCCCGTCGCTCCGGGCAGACGTACCGCCGGGGGAGGGATGAGGCCAGCCCCCCGCCATCAGGTTGTAGGCCACACCGAAAGCCGCGCTTCCCACCAGCCCGTAAAAGAGGGCCAGCGCCAGGTTGTAGGCAACGGAGGGCATGATCCCCGTCAGTTTGGCCAGAGCCCCCACCAGGACAAAGCCGAAGTAATAGTAGTTGATGTAGCCTCCGGCGAACCACGGGTTGTAGGGCGGAAACCAGGTGGAGCGAATCACCGCGTTTAGGTAGGCGAAGTCCATCGGTTTCTCGCCCCCTACCACCGGATGCCAGAGGTCGGGGTTACGGGAACGGACGAGGGCCCAGAAGGTGAAGAGGGCCAGGAAAAGCCCCTCCTGGGTCAGAAGGAGCGTCCGGGAACGGGAAAGGAAGTCCCGGAACTCTCTCCAGTGCCGTCCGGCGACAAGGCCCCCTGCGGCCGCCAGGAGGAGCACCGTCAGGGCGATTGTCCCCCGCGTGTTGGGCAGAATTCGCAGGCTCGCCGCCAGCCAGGTCAGGTAGGAGACGACCAGCAGGCCCACGGCGCGGGCGAGGCTGTAGCCCCGGTCGGAAAGGCGCGGGAGCGCCCGCCAGAGGAGGGGGTAGGCCAACCACCCCAGTGCCGATGCCGTCAGGTACCAGACCAGCGCCGCCAAGAAGGAGGATCGGTTGAGGGGACTCTCCCGGTTAAACATCGCCGACCAGGTTCCGCCTGCCTGTTGTTGGGCCCAGGTTTTGGAATCCAGAACCGGGCGCCGTTCCTCCTGGCTTCCGCCCCCGAAGGGGAAAATCCGCCGGAAGAACCGCTCCCACGTCCGCCGGGTCTCCTCCCTCGGCGTCACCCAGACGACATTCTCCACCAGGGAGGGAGGAAGCAGGGCCTCGGCCCGCGCACGGGAATAGGCAGGGGTCTTGCGGAAAATCAGGACACGGGGATGGTCGTAGACGCTGAAAGCCTCCTCCGCCGGGGGCAGGTAGATGGAGACGGGCGCGGCCCGGTACTGGTACGCGGCTTCTGGGATCGGGAAGGGCTCCTCCGTATCCGGGAACTGGACGGGACCCAGGGCCGGGTAGGAGGTGAAGTCCGCCACCAGTTCAAACCCCAGTTCGCCGCTGAAGAGCGCGCGGTAGTAGGCGATGGTCAGCGGGTAGCGGGTCGGCAGCCGGACGACGGAGGCGTAGATGCGATTGGAGCCGATGATGATGTAGTCGGCCTCGTCCAGCCAATTCAGCAGGGCCTCCCGCTTCTGGAGGGTGTCCTCGTGGTAGAGTTGGAGCGTACCGTCGGAACTGGTGGAGAGGTTGCGGTACATCCCGCCGAAGGGGTCTTTGCCGTCCACCCGGAGCGGGGGCGGCCAGTCCCAGTGCTCTGTCGCCAGGACGGAGCCGGCGGGAACGTTGGCGAAAATCCAGCGGGAGGCCGCGATGCGGGTGTGGGGCCGCCGGTAGACAGAAGTGAAGGCCAGAGCCCAGAACAGGGTCGCCAGGAGCAGCGCCGCAAGGAGCAGGGGAAAAACGATCTTTCTGGCGACGTGGCCACCGCGGCAAGCGTTCGCACTTCGGTCGCAGGAAAGTTGACAAATGGCCCAGGCGGCCAGGAGGACGAAGGCCGGGTAGACGGGAAGAAGGTAACGGACGGACTTGACCCACTGAGTGCCCTGGTAGAGGAAATAGCCTGTCCCCCAGAGCCAGGGGAGGAGGATGGGATCGGTGAGGAAGGCCAGGAACCCCTCCCGGCGCCAGCGGCGGAGCAGGCCGATCCCTGCGGCCCCCCATCCGGCCCAGGCCGCCAATCCCAGGGGGAGCCCCATCCCCCAGAAGACCATATTGACCCAGGGGAAGACCAGCGGCAGCCGGTTCGTCCACTGGTGGCCGGGGTAGGTGTCCACCGCGCCGGACATCAGTCCGCGGACTTCGGCCATGTTGCGGAGCCACTGGGGGTTGAGCCGGAGGCCGAAGAAGCCGGGTCCCATAAAGGCGTAGGGCTGGGCCAGGCGGAAGGCCACGAATGCTCCGACCAGCGCCAGGAGGCCCAGAAGGAGGAGGGCGCGCGCGGCCCGCCGGGCGCTGCCGCGGACGTGCCGCAGGACATAGAGGAAGACCGCCAGCGCCACCAGCAGCCCCAACGGCCAGACGCTGATCTTGCAGGCGACGCCCAGCCCGGTCGCCAGGCCGCTCATGAGGGCCAGGAGGGCGCCGACGAACGTCGGCTTTTCCTGAGCCTGTGGGACAACGGCTTGCAGTTGTCCCGCATCCGAAGCCGCCCTTTCCTCGGCCTGCGCCGACTCTTCGGCGCCGACAGGCGTTGGCCCGGCTTGGGCCAACGCCAGGGCCAGGTAGAGCGTCGCGGCGACAAAGAAGTTGGCGAACGCATCCACCGTGTAGAAGTGGGATTGCTGGATGGGGAGGACGGTCAGGGCATAGAGGAGGGCCGCCAGGGGCGGAAGCCAGAGGTTCCTGGCGGAGTCCGCCGAATTTGGGGGCGCTTCAGCGTTCCCTGCGGGTGGAGTCCGGCCGTTGACGGCCAGACGGCCGCGCGCCAGGGCCCGCGCGGCCAGGTAGACAAAGAGGACGCTCCCGGTATCCAGGAGCGCGGCCAAGAGCCGTCCCAGGTGGCGCGCGCCGCTCCCGCTGAATGCGCCGGGCCAGCAGGCCACGCCATTCCCCAAAAGGAGCGGGGCCAGCCAGCGGACCACCAGGGAGGCCGCCTCCCCGTCCTGGCATCCCCTATCCAGCGCCTCACCCACAGCGCGGGTCAAAAAGAGGGGAAGGGTTCCATAGACGAAAAAGCCGTACCCCCGGTTGTAGGGGTTCAGGGGGGAGCGGACAGTGTCCAGATAGAGTTGCCACGACTCCGGCCACCGGACGGCGGCCGTCACCTGCCGCAGAAATTCCTCATCGGGGTGGATGGGCTGGTTCTCCCCCCACCCCAGCCCAACGACGCGGAAGGAGAAGGCAACCAGCAGGATGCCTGTCAGAAGAAGCGCGGACTCCCGGCGGGTCAATCTGTCCTCCTAAGTATAGGCCCGACGGTAAACCATCGGGCCCAATTGCGAATCCCTGACACTGCAGCGAAAACTTCTTTTTGTGGGCGCAAGAAGAGGACGGGATGTTGCAGCGCCTCTGAAACGGGGCACAGCGCGGGCTGTTCGCCTGCTCTTACAAGCCAGCGGCCTGCGCTATAGCACGTAACGCAGGCCGTTAGACTGCCGCGCCGCTGCGCTGATTTGGAAATCGGCCTCCCCTGGCGCTCTTGTGCCGGTCGTCGGCCTGCGCCGGCGCTCAAACGACGGTCGGCGAAGGCCGACCGCTGGCCGAAGGCCCAGAAAGGCCGCCTTCAGTCGGCACCCCCTTCCAGGTCCTGCAGTTTCTCCTCCAGGATGCGGATATAGGGATGGCTGAGCGGCAACCGCTTCCGGAGGATTCCCAGCGCCCGCTCAAAGCACGCCCGCGCTTCATCCAGGTCGCCCAGGTCCCTTAGCACGCTCCCCAGGTTGTTGAGGGCAGCAGCGACGTCCGGATGCTCCGGCCCCAGGCAGGTCTCCCGAATTCGTAGCACTTGCTCAAAGCATGCCTGCGCCCCAACCAGATCGCCTTGAGCCCAGAGTACGTTTCCCAGGCCATTGAGTGCAGTAGTAACGCCCGGATGCTCCGGCCCCAGGCGGGCCTTCAGAATGTCCAGCGCCCGCTGAAAATGTTCCCTTGCTCCGGGTAAGTCACCCTGGGCCCAGAGTAATACCCCAAGGTTGTTGAGAGCAATTGCGACGTCCGGATGCTCCGGCCCCAGGCGGGCCTCCAGAATTTGCGAGGCGCGCTTGTGGCATTTCCATGCCTCGCCCAAGTCACCTAATTCTTGAAGCACGTTTCCAAGGTTATCTAAAGAGATAGCAACATAGGGATGTTCTCGCCCTAGGAGAGTTTCCCAGATACCCAAAGCGTTCTCAAGGCTTGCTCGCGCCCCAGCCAGGTCTTTTAAACTTAAGAACACATTCCCCAGCAAGTTCAACGCCCGAGCGAGGTCTGTGGAAAACGGGTGAAAGTCGCGGTACAATTGAACGGATTCTCGGGCTAAGAGGAAGGCCCAGGCCGGAAAGCCGCCGTTTTGCAGATGCCAGGCGGCATAGTACAGGGCTTCCGCCTGCTTTCGGCGCTCGCCCAGCCGCCTCGCTCGCTCCAGGAGATCCAGAGATACTTCGTATCCCTCCTCCCACAGGTCGGGCCGCTCTTGGGCGATGAGGCCGCAGAGTTGGAAGCCCGCGTCAAAGAGGCGGTAAGTCCCGAAGGGGTCCTCGTCAGTGACCGTCGCCCGAAGGAGGTGGACCTGCCAGCGGAGCGTTTCCAGGCTGGGAGTGATGATGGGGAGGCGGCGAAAAGCCTCCGCCCGCTCCCGGAGCCCGGCGGCCATAAACAGCCGGTAGAGGGCGTCGGCGATCTGATTGGTGAACGGGTAGTGCAACCGCTCCAGCGTCTCGGCCAGCCGTCCGCTCCAGATTCGGCGGTCCGCCTCGCGCGCCGGATATTTGGCAAAGACGTGATGAAGGTACGGGCGGGCGAAGCGGTACTGGAAGACTGAGCCGCGAGGGAGGTTCACAAACCCAACCTCGCACACAATTCCCTCCGCAGCGGTCCCCGCTCCCTCCGGAGGCCTACAGAGGTAGTCGTCCAGAAAGTCCATCAGGTCGTCCGGGTCTATCTCCAGGGCCTCGGCCACGGCCTGAGCGGTGAAGGTCTCTCCCTCCAAGCTATCTGGGCATCGGTGAGGGCACGGCCCAGGTCGCGCCGCAGCGCATCCCGGAGCGCCTGCTCCAGGCCCGATTCGTCCAGCGCGGCGGGGAGGTCCGCCAGCGCGGTCTGGATTGCGGGGAGGTCGGCAAAGCGCAGAGTCAGCGCGCCGCGCAGGGCGGGGTCGGTACAGCGGGCCTGGACGTACTCCTCGGCGCGTCGGGCGGTCTCCAGCAACGCGCGCGGTCTGGGGGCTATGCATCCAGTGGTCCAGGCTCTCCTGGAGTTCCTCGCCGGCGATGTCGGCCAACGTGTCCCCAAACTCCTTCCCTAGCCAGGTCCGGGCCTGGTGCCTGAGGAAGGCTATTAGCAGACGGACCAGGTAGTGAGCGAACTGAGTGGCCATATGCGCAGCGTACTACTTGCTGGGTATTGCATGTGACCTGCTCTCTGTCTTCCTTGCCTGAGAGTATAGCACAAAGCGGGTGGGCCGACAATGGGCGCAATGGGCCGGAGTCTTGCCTTTACCCACATCTCAAATCAGGTCTGAAGATTTAGGTTCTCTGGGCGCCTGCGGCGCTGGAGCATAGGCCGCCAGGCCTGTGAACATCCGTCACCCCACTCCCGCCGCCTCCGGCGGCACCCCCTTCCCTCTCCGGCCCTTTCCTCACCCCACCCCCGCCGCCTTTCGGCGGCACCCCCTTCCCTCTCCGGCCCTTTCCTCACCCCACTCCCGCCGCCTTCGGCGGCACCCCCTCCCCTCTCCGGCCCTTTCCTCACCCCACCCCCGCCGCCTTTCGGCGGCACCCCCTCCCCTCTCCGGCCCTTTCCTCACCCCACCCCCGCCGCCTTTCGGCGGCACCCCCTTCCCTCTCCGGCCCTTTCCTCACCCTACCCCCGCCGCCTTTCGGCGGCACCCCCTCCCCTCTCCCGATCTTTCCTCACCCCCCCGCCGCCTTTCGGCGGCACCCCCCTTCCCTCTCCGGCCCTTTCCTCACCCCACCCCCGCCGCCTTTCGGCGGCACCCCCTTCCCTCTCCGGCCCTTTCCTCACCCTACCCCCGCCGCCT
>JANXAP010000016.1 GCA_025062275.1 Dehalococcoidia bacterium | reverse complement strand
CCACGGCGAAGGTCGGCCTTGGTGGGCGATGGAGGACTCGAACCTCCGACCTCGGTCTTATCAGGACCGCGCTCTAGCCACCTGAGCTAATCGCCCGTGCACCTTAACCCCTGAATAGCGGAAGGAAGGCGTTGCCCGGCCGTCCGGCCGACCTAGGAGCCCGTGTAGGGTGCTCCCTAGAAAGGAGGTGATCCAGCCGCACGTTCCCGTACGGCTACCTTGTTACGACTTCGTCCCAGTCACCAGCCTCACCCTAGGCGCCTCCCTCGGGTTGCCCCGTTGGGCGAGCGACTTCGGGTAAGGCCAGCTCCCATGACGTGACGGGCGGTGTGTACAAGGCCCGAGAACGTATTCACCGCCGCGTGCTGATCGGCGGTTACTAGCGATTCCGGCTTCACGCAGGCGAGTTGCAGCCTGCGATCCGAACTGGGGGCGGTTTTTTGGGATTTGCTCCGGCTCGCGCCTTCGCTTCCCTCTGTACCGCCCATTGTAGCGTGTGTGTAGCCCAGGGCATAAGGGCCATGATGACTTGACGTCATCCCCACCTTCCTCCCCCTTTTGGGGGGCAGTCCCCTGTGACACTTGTAACACAGGGCGGGGGTTGCGCTCGTTGCGGGACTTAACCCAACACCTCACGGCACGAGCTGACGACAGCCATGCAGCACCTGTGCCGGCTCCCGCCTTTACGGGTCGTCCCCCTTTCGGGTTCCTACTACCGGCATGTCAAGCCCTGGTAAGGTTCTTCGCTTTGCATCGAATTAAACCACACGCTCCACCGCTTGTGCGGGCCCCCGTCAATTCCTTTGAGTTTTAGCCTTGCGGCCGTAGTCCCCAGGCGGGGTGCTTAAAGCGTTAGCTTCGGCACGGGGAGGGTCGACACTCCCCACACCTAGCACCCACCGTTTAGGGCGTGGACTACCCGGGTATCTAATCCGGTTTGCTCCCCACGCTTTCGCGCCTCAGCGTCAGGCAGGGCCCAGGAGGCCGCCTTCGCCACCGGTGTTCCTCCCGATATCTACGCATTTCACCGCTACACCGGGAATTCCGCCTCCCTCTGCCCCCCTCTAGCCAGACAGTATCCGACGACCCCTCCCGGTTGAGCCGGGAGATTTCACGCCGGACTTACCTGGCCGCCTACACGCCCTTTACGCCCAGTAAATCCGGGTAACGCTCGCCACCTACGTCTTACCGCGGCTGCTGGCACGTAGTTAGCCGTGGCTTATTCGCCGGGTACCGTCAGGGCTTCTTCCCCGGCAAAAGGGGTTTACGACCCGAAGGCCTTCTTCCCCCACGCGGCGTCGCTGGGTCAGGGTTTCCCCCATTGCCCAAGATTCCTCGCTGCTGCCTCCCGTAGGAGTGGGGGCCGTGTCCCAGTCCCCCTCTGGCCGGTCGTGCTCTCACACCGGCTACCCGTCGTCGGCTTGGTGGGCCGTTACCCCACCAACTACCTGATAGGCCGCGGGCCCCTCCGGAAGCGCCCTTGCGGGCTTTAGTCCCAGGGAACTTCCCCCTGGGACCACATGCGGTATTAGCCCGGGTTTCCCCGAGTTATCCCCCACTTCCGGGCAGGTTACCCACGTGTTACTCAGCCGTCCGCCGCTGGGCGCAGGCCGAAGCCCACGCCCCGCACGACTTGCATGCGTAAGGCGCGCCGCCAGCGTTCACCCTGAGCCAGGATCAAACCCTCGCTCAAAAAGTAACGTTACCTCGTGCAGGCTAAAACTCGATCGGACGGCGGGGGTCTCCTTCCTTCCGCTATTCAGTTGTTAAGGTGCAGCCTCGTCGACTCCCTTGTCCAGGCAATAAGGATAAGCCCGTCGCCCCGGCCTGTCAACGGTCAGGGAGCCTCTCTCCGATGCCCCACCGCGGCCTCGCACACGGCCCCACGCCGGGCCACGAGGCCTGCCGCCGCATCCCCTGCGTCCCAGCCCCCTCTCCCGTCAGCGCCTGGCCGCCCTGAGTTGGGCGGACTCGGCGGGCCAGCCGCGCTGCCCGCAGCGGGCCAGGGAGTCCCGGTTGGCCCCGCGCCCTAGGCCTTGCCGATGCGGTACATGACCGTCCCGCACACGGGGCAGGTGCCCTTGGTGGCGGGGCGGCCGTTCTTGAGGGTCACCGACTGCGGGTTGCGCATCTCGCGCTGGGCACGGCACTTGAGGCAGTAGGCCTGCATCGCTCACACACCCCCCGTGTGTCTTCTGTAAAATGCCTGCTTGCGCCCTAGCATAACCCGCTCTCATAGGATGTCAAGAGCGGTCCAGGGCACCATGCCCCGTTGAGGGGCGAGGACGGGGGAGCTTTTGGGCCGTGGAGAGGCTTCTAAGAAGCCAGCACCGTCTCTGGCCGCCAGAGGTCGCCTGTGGCCTCCTTTCGCAGCACCCCCAGCAGGTTTCCAGCGGCGTCGTAGGCCCGCAGCCGTTGGGATGCGGTCGGCCCGGAGGGCAAAGCCAGGGGGCGGCCATGACGCATCGCCTGCGCCTGGGCCTCGTCCAGCTGGACCGAGGGCAGGTGGGCCAGGGCGGCATCGGGGGGCAGCAGGCGCTCCCGCCATTCCTGGGGCAGCCGCTCCGGGGGCACTGCCTCCTCCAGGGCAAAAGGCCCCACCCGCAACCGCACCAGCCGCAGGACATGGGCGCCGCAGCCCAGCTTGAGGCCCAGGTCGTGGACCAGGGAGCGGACGTAGGTGCCGCGGCCGCATTCCACCTCCATCACGAAGACGGGCGGTCGGTACTCCAGCAGGGTCAGGCGGTAGACCTGCACGGCGCGGGGGGCGAGGCGGGGCGCTTCCCCCGAGCGGGCGCGGGCGTAGGCGGGACGGCCGCCCACCTTGACGGCGCTGTAGGGCGGCGGCACCTGCTGGATGACGCCCTCGAAGGAGGCCAGAGCGTCCCGCAGCTCTTCCAGGGTGATGCCCGAGGGGTCTCCCTCCAGCGTAACGACGCCCTCGGCGTCGTAGGTGTCGGTGGCCTGCCCCAAACGTCCCTCCACCCGGTAGGCCTTGGGCAAGTCCATCAGGTAGCGGGAGAGGCGTGTGGCGCGGCCCAGCAGGACGGGCAGAACACCCTCGGCCAGGGGGTCCAGGGTGCCGCCGTGGCCGACGCGTCTCTCCCCGGTGAGGCGTCTCACGTGGCGCACCACCTGGAAGGAGGTGGGGCCTCGGGGCTTGTGGACGTTCAGTATGCCGTCTGCGGCCAACGCCCTAGCTGGGTCCTTGCCCGGCCACCTCGTCGATGAGGCGCAGCAGGCGGTCGCCCCGCTCCAGTGACTCGTCCAGGCGGAACTGGAGGGTGGGGACCCGTTTCACCACCAGCCGCTGGACCAGGTGGTAGCGCAGGAAGGAGCTGGCGCTACGCAGGGCTTCCAGGGTCGCCTCCTTCTCTTCCTGAGAGCCCAGGACGCTGACGTAGACCCGCGCGTACTGCAGGTCAGGCGATACGTCCACCCGGGTGATGGTGATGAACTGGGCCAGGCGCGGGTCGTGCAGCTCGCGGCGCACCAGCTCCGACAGCTCCTGGCGCAAGAGGGTGCCCAGGCGTTCCAGTCGCCGGCTCATGGCGCCCCACCTCCACCGCCGACGGTATCAGGACTTGCGCTGGCGGCGGAAGGTCTCGATGTAGTCGCCCTCTTCGAAGTCGTTGAAGCCGTCGACGCCGATGCCGCACTCGTAGCCGGCGGCCACCTCCCGCACGTCCTCCTGGAAGCGGCGCAGGCTGGAGATGCGTCCCGTGTGCAGCACCTGGCCGTTGCGGATGACCCGACAGGGCGCGCCGCGCACGATGGTGCCTTCCCGCACGTAGCAGCCGGCCACCTTTCCCTGTCGGACGCGGAAGACGGCCCGCACCTCGGCCCGTCCCTCCACCACCTCCACCGTCTCCGGCTCCAGGAGGCCCTCCAGCGCCTTCTGCATGTCCTCGATGAGCTGGTAGATGATCTGGTAGTTGCGGATCTGGACGCCGTAGTTGGCGGCCTCCCGCAAGGCCCCCGGCTCGGCCTTCACCTGGAAGGCGACGATGATGGCCTTGGAGGCCTCGGCCAGCAGCACGTCGGACTCGGTGACGTTGCCCGTGGCGGCGTGGAGGACGTTCACCCGCGCCCGCTCGTTGCCGAGCCGCTCCAGGGCGGAGCGGATGGCCTCTACGCTGCCCTGCACGTCGGCCTTGAGGATGACGTTCAGCTCCCGCGCCTGGCCGGCGGCGATCTGGCCGGCCAGCTCCTCCAGGGTGATGGCGTGGGCGGCGCGGGCCGCGGCCCGCTCGCGACGGCGCTCCTCCACCATCTGGCGGGCGGCCGCCTCATCGGGCAGGACTCGCAGGACGTCGCCAGCGCGGGGCACCTCCTCCAGCCCCATGATCTTGACGGGGGTAGAGGGGCCGGCCTCCTTCACCTGACGGCCGAACTCGTTGAACATGGCCTTTACCCGTCCCCAGGTCTCTCCGGCCACCACCGTGTCCCCCACCCTCAGGGTGCCGTTCTGGACGATGACGGTGGCCATGGGGCCGCGGCGGGGGTCCAGCTCCGACTCGATGATGGTGCCTACCGCCGGCCGGTCGGGGTTGGCCTTCAGCTCCAGCAGTTCGGCCACCAGGATGATGTGCTCCAGCAGGTCCTGGACACCCTCCCCCGTCTTGGCCGATACGGGAAGAGCGATGACATCGCCACCCCACTCCTCCACCACGAGGCCGTGCTCGGTGAGCTGACGCTTTACCTTCTCGGGGTCCGCGCCGGGGAGGTCCACCTTGTTGATGGCCACGATGATGGGGACCCCGGCCGCCTTGGCGTGGTTGATGGCCTCCACCGTCTGGGGCATTACGCCATCGTCGGCTGCCACCACCAGCACGGCGATGTCGGTCACCTGGGCGCCACGGGCGCGCAGGGCGGTAAAGGCCTCATGGCCAGGAGTGTCGATGAAGGTGATGCGGTGTCCGTCCACCTCCACCTGGTAGGCGCCGATGTGTTGGGTGATGCCGCCCACCTCCTGGGCGGCCACGTTGGTGCGGCGAATGGTGTCCAGGAGGGTGGTCTTGCCGTGGTCCACGTGACCCATGACGGTGACTACTGGCGGCCTCGGCTGGAGGCGGCCGGCGTCCTCCTCTTCCTCCTGGACAGCGGGCCGCTGAGGGGCGGTCTTCTCGCCCTCGGCCTCAACCTGGAAGCCCAGCTCCTGGGCCAGGGCTGCCGCTGCCTCGAACTCCACCGCCTGGTTGATGTTGGCCATTATGCCCCGCTTCATGAGGCCCTTGATGACCTCGATGGGCGATATGCCCAGCCGCTCCCCCAGCTCCCGCACGGTGATGGTCTCGGGCAGGGTGACGGTGCGGGTGCCTTGCGTCGTCATGTTTTGACTTCACCTTTCTCCAGGAATGTTTGGGCATGGGCCAGGAGGGACTCTCGCTCCTGGGCCGTCAGGGTGGTGCGGAGGGCGTGGGCCAGGCGGTCCCGCTTGAGGGCCGCCTGCCAGCAGGCGTAGTCGCGGTGGAGGTAGGCGCCGCGACCGGCCCGCTTGCCCGTGGGGTCCACCTCCACCTTTCCGTCCAGGGTCCGCACCACCCGCACCAGCTCCCCCTTGGCAGCGGTGCCTCGGCAGCCGACGCAGGTGCGCACCGGGACATGTCTGCCCCGCGCGGCCACGGCCTATAGCTCCTCCAGCTCCTCCAGGTCGAATTCCTCGTCCTCGGCCTTGGGCCGGCGAATGCCCTTCTTGGCCTTCTTGCCCTTGGTGTCCTCCTTCTCCAGGCGGCGAGAGGAGCGGCCCAGCACCTCCTCGGCGAACCGTATGACGGGGCGCTGAGGCTGGGCGCCCACCGGCGACGGCTCGGCCTGGGGGGCGGCCTCGGTGACCTGGGGCTCCTCCTGGACCTCGGCCGGAGCGGGCGCCTCAGCCTCCTCGGCCGCGGGCGCTTCCCTCTCGATGACCTCCTCCCAGGGCTGGAGGCGGCGCTCCTCTGCAGATGGCTCCTCCCTCCTGGGGGGTGCCTCGGCGGGGGCGCCGTCCCGGCTCGGGGCGGCCACCCGCTCCAGGACAGACTCGGGCTTGATGTCGATGCGCCATCCCGTCAGCTTGGCGGCCAGCCGGGCGTTCTGTCCCTCTTTGCCGATGGCCAGCGAGAGATGGCGGTCGGGCACCACCACGATGGCCGTCTTCTCTTCCTCGTTGATGATGACGCGGCTGACCTGGGCGGGGCTGAGGGCGTTGGCCACGAACCTGGCGGGGTCCCTGTCCCACTCCACCACGTCGATGCGCTCGCCGCCCAGCTCGTTGACGATGTTCTGGATGCGCAGGCCCCGCAGCCCCACGCAGGCCCCCACCGGGTCCACGCCGGGCTGACGGGCCGCCACCGCCACCTTGCTGCGCTGGCCGGGCTCGCGGGCCACGGCCTTCACCTCCACGATGCCCCTGGCCACCTCGGGCACCTCCAGCTCCAGGAGGCGCTTCACCAGATTGCGGTGGGTGCGCGAGAGGATCAGCTGGGGGCCCTTGGCGGTGCGCTGCACCTCCAGCAGGTAGAACTTGAGGCGCTGGCCAGGCCGGTACTGCTCGGTCCGCACCTGCTCCGAGGCGGGCAGCACCGCCTCGGTGTGGCCCAGGTCGACGATGACCTGGCGCGGCTCTACCCGCTGGATGACGCCCGACACCACCTCGCCCTCGCGGGCGGCGAACTCCTCGTAGACCTTTTCTCGCTCGGCCTCGCGCAGACGCTGCAGGACCACCTGCTTGGCCGTCTGGGCGGCGATGCGGCCGGCCCCCTGAGGCGTCACCTCCAGGGCGATGGTGTCACCCAGCTGGGCGTCGGGCTTGATGCGACGCGCCTCGGCCAGGGTCATCTCTGTCTTGGGGTCCGATACCTCCTCCACCACCGTTTTCAGCTGGTAGACGTGGACGGACCCCTTGTCGGGGTCTATGCGGACGGTGATGTTGCCCTGGAGTCCCGAGTCCTTCTTGTAGGCCGACACCAGGGCGGCCTCCACTGCCCGCAGGACCACGTCCCGGGGCAGATTCTTCTCCGCCGCCAGCTGGGTTATGGCGATGAGGAACTCGCTCTTCATCTGGCAACGCCTCCGCCAGGCACCCCCAAAGAATTCAAAAAGGTGGGTCGCCCCACCTTCGGGCTAATTTATTCCGTCCAAATGTTAGCACGGGTGCGCCCCGCACGCAAGCGCCTGTCACCGCCCCTCGGCCGGGGGCCGGGGACTCGGCGTGGACAGGCCCCCCGGGCCGTGTCATCATGCAACTTGAGAGGGCCGGAGGGAGGCACGGTGGAGGTCATCCCAGCCATCGACATAGTTGGCGGACGCTGCGTTCGCCTCCTCCAGGGCGACTATTCCCGTCAGACGGTCTACGACGACGACCCGACAGCGGTGGCCCGGCGTTTCCAGGCCGCCGGGGCGGCTCGCCTCCACGTGGTGGACCTGGACGGCGCCAAGGAAGGCCGGCCCGTGGGCCGTCCGTACGTGGAGGCCGTCCTGAAGGCCGTGTCGGTGCCCGTGCAGGTGGGCGGTGGCATCCGCAACCTGGACGACCTGTCGGCCTATTTGGAGGCGGGGGCCTACCGTTGCGTGCTGGGCACAGCTGCCGTGGAGGACGAGGCCTTCCTGGAGGAGGCCCTGGCCAGGTTCCCGGAGCGTGTCGCTGTGGCGGTGGACGCCAGGGAAGGCCGGGTGGCCACCCGCGGCTGGCTGCAAGAGGCGGCCGTCTCGCCTGTCGAGTTACTGGAGCGACTGCTGGGGCTGGGCGCCCGCTGCGTCATCTACACCGATGTCCTGCGCGACGGCACCCTCTCCCGGCCCAACCTAGCGGCGATAGCGCGACTGCTGGAGCGTGCCAAAGGCAAGGCACCGGGGGTGGAGTTCATCTGCGCCGGGGGCATCTCCAGCCTGGACGACCTTCTGGCGCTGGCTCGCCTGGGGGTGGACGGGGCCATCGTGGGGCGGGCCCTGTATACGGGCGACCTGGACCTGCGCGAGGCCCTCGCCGCCCTCGCCGAGCTGTAGGGGGCGGGATTGGCCCCCCGCCCGGAGGCGGCGCAGGCCTGACCCCAGTTCGACCCCAGTTTTCAGGGGGCTTTCCTGGCCGCCAGGGAGGGCCGAAGGTGGCTTTCCGTATTGGACTGGCGGAGGGAGCGGGATTCGAACCCGCGAGGGGGCGTTGGCCCCCCACCCGCTTAGCAGGCGGGCGCACTCGGCCACTGTGCGATCCCTCCGCCTGCCACGTATCGAGTATACGACGCCCCTCCAGCCCGTCAAGGTCATCGCCCCGACCAGAACGTTGACCCCACAGCTCCCGTCAGGTAGGATGAAAGGCGACCGACCAGTCGGTTCTGGAAAGGCCCGTGACGCAGGAGCGAGCCCGAGAACGTCAGCGCCGCATCCTGGAGGCGGCCCTGCGGGTCTATGCCCGTCGCGGTTACGGCGCTGCCACCATGGACGAGGTGGCCCGCGCCTCCCGCACTTCTAAAGGCGGCCTTTATTTCCACTTTCCCAGCAAGGAGGACCTCTTCCTTGCCCTCCTGCGCTACGCCGGCCATCGTCTACTGGAGAAGGCCCAGGCGGCTATGGCTGCCGCCCCCGACCCCGTAACCCGGGCCGATGCCGCCCTCAGGACCGTTCTGCTCACCTTTTCCCGCCACCGCGCCCTCGCCCGCATCCTCTTGCTGGAGGGCTACGGGGCCGGGCGTCGCTTCCAGGCCGAGGTGACCGCTCTGCGCGACCGCTGCGCCGCCCTGGTGAGGGGCTGTCTGGAGGAGGCCGTGTCCCAGGGCATCATCGGCCCCCTGGACGCCGAGCTGACGGCCCGCGCCTGGTTCGGGGCTGTGGCCGAGGTCATCGTCCACTGGCTGCAGACGGGACAGCCCCGCCGCCTGGAAGAGGCCTATCCGCACCTGCGGGCCCTATTCCTGCGCAGCGTCGGCCTCCCGGCAGAGGAGGCCGCCCGACACCTCGCCTCCTGAGGCCTGCCTTGCTGGCGTCCGTAGGTGACCCTGTCCGCCTGTCGGTCCCGCTCGTGAGGCCACTGCCGCCCCTGGACTTGCTGACCTTCCTGTCGGCGATGGCGGGTCCGGCCTTCTACTGGGAGCAGCCCTCCCGCGGGGTGGCCATCCTGGCCCTGGGGGCGGCGAGGGAGGTGCGGCCGCGCGGCCCCCGGCGGCTGGGGACGGCGGTGCGCTGGTGGCGGCGGGCCCTTCCGGGCGAACTGCCTCCCGGGACGCCCGTGGCCGTGGGTGGTTTCGCCTTTCAGCCCAGGCCCGCCCGCGAGGCCCATTGGCGGCCCTTCTCCGACTCCTGCTGGTGGGTGCCCCGCCTGCTGCTCGTGCGCCTCCCCGAGAGATCCTGGGCCGTCCTCTTCGGCGCTGAGGTTAGGGACCTGGAGCGATCGCTGGCGATGCCGCCCGCTGCCTGTGACCCGCCCCGTGTGGGGCCACCTCGCTGGGACGACGATTTCCGCCCGGCAGTGGCCGAGGCCGTGGCGCGCCTGCGAGCCGACGAGGCCGAGAAGGTGGTGCTGGCCCGTCGCCTCTCCCTGGACTGCAGCGGCCCCTTCGACCCCCGACCGGCCCTGCAGAGGTTGCGGGCCCGCTATCCTGGCTGCACCCTCTTCGCCATGGGCAGGGGTGGGCGCTGGTTCCTGGGAGCTACCCCCGAGAGGTTGCTGGAGGCCCGCGATGGCCTGGTGAGGGCCGACTGTCTGGCCGGCTCGGCCCCTCGCGGCCTCACCCCCTCGGAGGACGAGGCCCTGGCTGCCCGCCTCCTGGCAGACCCCAAGGAGCGGCGCGAGCACGCCCTGGTGGTGGAAGCGGCCCGTGAGGCCCTGGCCCCTCTCTGCCGGGATCTGCGCGTGCCCGAGGCCCCATCGGTGCGGCGGCTGGCCAACATACAGCACCTGTACACGCCTGTGGAGGGGGAGCTGGCCCGGCCCCTGCACCTGCTCCAGGTGGCCGAGAGGCTTCATCCCACGCCGGCCGTGGCCGGATACCCCAGGGAGGCGGCCCTGGCCCTCATTGCCCGCCTGGAGGGATTCGACCGCGGCTGGTATGCCGGGGCAGTGGGCTGGCTGGACGAACGCGGTGGGGGCGAGCTGGCTGTGGCCATCCGCTCTGCCCTGGTAGGCCGCGGCGAGGCCCTCCTCTATGCCGGCTGCGGCATAACCGCCGCCTCCGACCCCGATAGGGAGGAGCGAGAATCGCGGCTGAAGCTGCGGGCCATGCTGGAGGCGTTGGGGGCGGCATGACAGCCGAGGCGCTGATGGCCTTCGTAGGCGCCTTCGTGGACGCCCTGGCCCAGGCGGGGGTCAGGCATGCCTGCGTCTGCCCCGGCTCCCGCTCTTCCCCCCTGGCGCTGTTGCTGAAACGCCACGGCGGCTTCCGGCTCTGGACGCACCTGGACGAGCGGTCGGCCGCCTTCTTCGCCCTGGGCATGGCCAAGGTCCTGCGAGAGCCGGTGGCGGTGGTGGTCACCTCGGGCACCGCGGCGGCCAACCTGTTGCCGGCGGTGGTGGAGGCATTCTATTCCCGCACTCCCCTGCTGGTGCTGACGGCCGACCGGCCGCCGGAGGCGCGGGAGGCAGGGGCCCTCCAGACCATCGTCCAGCCGGGCCTGTATGGCCGCCATGTCCGCTGGCATTTCGACGTCCCCCTGCCCGAGGCTACGCCGGAGGCTGTCCGCTACGCCCGCACCTTAGCCTCGCGGGCGGCGGCCATCGCCCGCGGTCGACCGGCTGGACCCGTCCATCTGAACTTCCCCTTCCGTGAGCCGCTACTGCCGGCGCGGGGCGAGGCGACGGTCGTCAGCGACGACCCTCCCTTCGTCACTGTCCGCTCGGCCCCGCGGCGCCCCACCCCCGAGGAGCTGCTGCCCCTGGCCAGGGAGCTGGCGGGCGCGGAGCGGGGCCTGGTCGTCTGCGGGCCCCAGTCCGACCCCGAGTTGCCGAAAGCGGCAGCGACGGTGGCCCAATCCCTGGGCTGGCCCCTGCTGGCCGACCCCCAGTCCCAGGCGCGCTGGGGCGCCCACCGCTCTCCCCTGGCGGTGGACCGCTATCTGGCGCTGCTGCAGGACGAGGCGGTGGCTGCCGCCCTGGCGCCGCAGGCGGTGCTGCGACTGGGTGCCCTTCCCACCCCTAGGCCCGTCCATGCCTATTTGCAGCGGCACCGCCGCGCCCTACAGGTGCTGGTGGACGAAGAGGGCTGGCCCGACCCCCTTTTCGTTGCCAGCGAGGCCTTCCACGTCGACCCGACGGCTTTCTGCTTCGCCCTGGCCCAGGCTGTCGCCTCCCTGGGCCACCGCCCAGCCGATGGCGACTGGGCGAAGGCCTGGCGAGAGCTGGACGCCCTGGCGGGGGAGGCCCTCGACGTCCTCTTGGACCGAGAGATGGCCCCCAACGAGCCGCGCGCCCTGCGGGACCTGGTCCGCCTGCTGACCGACGGCGCTGCCCTGGTGGTAGGCAACAGCATGCCCGTCCGCGACCTGGACGCCTTCTGCCCCGGCGATGGTCGTCGGCTGCTGGTGCTGGGCAACCGCGGCGCGAGCGGTATCGACGGGGTAGTGTCCACCGCTCTGGGGGCCTGCGCCGTCTGGGATGGGCCTCTGGCCCTGGCCGTGGGCGACACGTCCTTCTACCACGACCTGAACGGCTTGCTGGCGGTGCGCCGCCACGGCCTGTCGCCCTTGGTGTTGCTGCTGCACAACGACGGCGGCGCCATCTTTCATTTCCTGCCCCAGGAGGGGGAGGAGGAGCTGGAGGAGCTCTTCGCCATGCCCCACGGCCTCGACTTCCGTCCTGCCGCCGAGATGTTCGGCCTCGACTTCCACGAGCTGGCCGACTGGGAGGGCTTCGGGCGGACGGTGCGGGAGGCCCTCTGCCGCCGTCGGCCGACCATCGTCCAGGTGCGTAGCGATCGCGCCTGGAATGCGGAGCTGCACCGACGCCTGTGGCGCGAGGTGTCGGCGCGGGCCCGTCGCTATCTGGAGGCGATGGGATGGGCGTGAGGGTGCCCGTGGGCGATGTGGCCCTGTATGTGGAGGAGAGGGGGGAAGGCCCCGCCGTGCTGCTTCTGCACGGCTTTACCGGCAGCGTCGAGACCTGGCTCCCCTTCCTTTCCCGCTGGCAGGGGTTTCGCACCGTGGCAGTGGACCTGCTGGGCCATGGCCGCTCCGATGCCCCCGCTGACCCCTCTCGCTACGCCTTTCCCCGCTGCGTGTCCGACCTGGTGGCGCTGCTGGACGCCCTGGGCATCGGTCGCGTGGCGGTGGTGGGATATTCCCTGGGTGGCCGCCTAGCCCTCCACCTGGCCCTGGCCCTGGGAGAGCGGCTGTGGGCGCTGGTGCTGGAGAGCGCCTCGCCAGGCATCGTCGACCCCAGGCAGCGGGCCGCTCGCGTCCGCCGCGACGACTCCCTGGCCGAGCAGCTGTTGCAGGAGGGGCTGGAGGCCTTCGTGAGGCTGTGGGAGGCCCAGCCCCTCTTCGCCAGTCAGTCCCGCCTGCCGGCGACGGTGCGGGAGCGGCTGAGGCGGCAGCGCCTTTCCCACAGCCCCGTGGGCCTGGCTGCTGCCCTGCGCGGTATGAGCGTGGGGCGTCAGGAGCCGCTGTGGCGGCGGCTGTCGGAGGTGCGGGCGCCCACCCTCGTCATCGTGGGTGCCCTGGACGAGCGCTACTGCGACATCGGACGGCGCATGGCGGCTTCCCTGCCCCGGGGCGAGCTGGCGGTGGTGCCGGGGGCGGGGCATACCGTGCACCTGGAGCGCCCACGGCGCTTCGCCAGCATCGTCCGTGACTTCCTCGAGAGGAACCGTCCCCAGTAGGAGGTGAGAGCATGGCCATAGCATGGCGAAGGGTGGGTCACTATCAGGACATCATCTACGAGCACGGGGAAGAAGACGCCCGTGGCATAGCCAGGGTGACCATCAACCGTCCCGAGGTGCTCAACGCCTTCCGCCCTCTGACCATCGACGAGATGCGGGACGCCTTCACCCATGCGTGGTACGACACTGGCATCGGCGTGGTGCTGCTGACGGGGGCTGGCGGGAACTTCTGCAGCGGGGGCGACGTGCGGGTGAGGGCCGGCGGCGGCTACCTGGACGCCGACGGCCGCCCCCGCTTGCAGGTGACCCATCTCCACCGCCTTATCCGCGAGATACCGAAGCCTGTCATCGCCGTGGTGGACGGCTACGCCATCGGCGGCGGGCACGTGCTGCACGTCCTCTGCGACCTGACCATCGCCTCCACCCGCGCCGTCTTCGGCCAGATCGGCCCCAAATACGGCAGCTTCGACGCTGGCTTCGGCGCCATCTACTTGGCCCGCATCGTGGGGGAGAAGAAGGCTCGGGAGATCTGGTATCTGTGCCGCCGCTACTCGGCCCAGGAGGCGCTGGAGATGGGCCTGGTGAATGTGGTGGTGCCGCCCGAGCGGCTGGAGGAGGAGGCGGTTGCCTGGGGGCGGGAGCTGCTTCAGAGGGGGCCCACTGCCCTTCGCTTCCTCAAGCACGCCTTCAACGCCGACACCGACCACGTCTACGGCATTCAGAACCTGGCCCACGGCGCCACCGCCCTTTACTACGCCACCGAGGAGTCCGAAGAGGGCACGCGGGCCTTCCTGGAGAAGCGGCCGCCCGACTTCTCGCGCTTCCGCGCCCACCCCTGGTGAGGTGCCATGGCTGGGGCGCCCTCGCGCGCTGGGCCAGTGTCCCATGGGTGGCGGGCATGGCTGCTGGCCGCTCGTCCCCCCACTCTCACGGCCTCTCTGACGCCGGTGCTGGTAGGGGCGGGCGCTGCCTGGGAGGAAGGGTTTCGCCCCGGCATCCTGGCCGCCACCCTGGTGGCGGCCGTCCTGGTGCAGGTGGGCACCAACTTCGCCAACGACGTGGCTGACTACGAGCGGGGCGCCGATGCCGCCGACCGCCTTGGCCCGCCGCGGGCTGTGGCCCTGGGCCTCATCGCGCCAGCGGCCATGCGCCGGGGTGCTCTGGCCGCCTTCGCTCTGGCTGCCCTGGTAGGCCTCTATCTGGCCTGGGAAGGCGGCTGGCCGGTGCTCCTCATGGGCGCTGTGGCGGTGGTGGCGGGCATCGCTTACACGGGCGGCCCGTGGCCCTACGGCTACCGCGCTCTGGGCGACGCCGTCTGCTTCCTCACCTTCGGCGTCATGGCGGTCATGGGGACCTATTACCTGCAGACGGGACGGGTGGACGTCATCGCCTTTCTCGCCTCGCTGCCGGTGGCCTGCACCGTCACCGCCATCCTGGCCGTCAACAATCTGCGCGATCTGGACTCGGACCGCCGTGCCGGGAAGGTGACCCTGGCCGTCCTGCTGGGCGACCCGTCGACCCGCCTCTACTACGTTGCCCTGTTGCTGGCGGCCTATGCCCTCTGCGTCCCCCTCGCAGCCACCGGCGGCGGACCCTGGGCGCTGCTGCCCTGGCTCTCTTCGCCTCTGGCCGCCCGCCTGGCGTGGAGCGTGCTGCGAGGTGTCTCGGGCAGGGGACTGAATCGGTTGCTGGTGGCCACCGCCAGGCTGCACCTGCTGCTGGGCGCGCTGCTGGCCCTGGGGCTGGCGCTGTGAGGGTGCTGCGCATCTCCTGGTGCCGCTACCGCGTGCCCTTGCGGGTGCCCCTGCGCACCGCCCGCGGCGAGATGGCGCTGCGCGAGGGGTTGCTGGTGCGGCTGGAGGCCGAGGGCGGTCTCCAGGGACTGGGAGAGGCTGCTCCTGTCCCGTGGCACGGGCCTGGAGTGGAAGAGCTGGCCTCCGCCCTCGCGGCGGTCGCACCGTGCCTCGAGGGATCGGAGCTGGACGCCGTAGCCGATGCCGCCGCGAAGCTTCCGTCGCCCCTGGCCTTCGCTCTGGAGACGGCTGGGCTGGACGCCGCGGCCCGGGCCAGGGGAGTGCCTCTGGCCCGCCTGCTCTCGCCCGAGGCCCGCGACGCCGTGACGGTGAACGCCCTCGTATCGGCCGAAGACCCCTGGGACTGCTTCCGCCAGGCCCGAAAGGCAGCGGCCCAGGGCTACCGCTGTCTGAAGATCAAGGTGGGCGCCCTCCCCCTGGAGCGGGACGTGCAGCGACTGCGGGCGGTGCGGGAGGCGACAGGCCCCGAAATGGCGCTGCGGGCCGATGCCAACGGCGCCTGGCAGCGGATCGAGGAGGCAGCCAGGGCCATCGCTGCCCTGTCCCCGTTCGGCCTCCAGTACATAGAGCAGCCCCTGCCCCCGGGCAGGTGGGCCGATATGGCCCGCCTCCGACGGGAGGCTGGCGTGCCCATTGCGGCCGACGAGGACGTGACCGACCTGGATGCGGCCCGTGCCCTGCTGGAGGCCGGCGCGGCCGATGTGCTGGTGCTGAAGCCCTCGGCCCTGGGGGGCCTGGGACGCTCCCTGGCCTGCGCCCGGCTGTGCCAGCGGATGGGGGCGAAGGCTGTAGTGACCACTGCCCTGGAGACGGCGATAGGCACGGCGGCCTGCCTGCACCTGGCCTGCGCCCTGCCCGGCCCTCCCCTGGCGGCGGGTTTGGGGACGCTCACCCTTCTGGCCGACGACCTTGCCGGGGGCGCCCTCACGACGGGAAGCGGCTGCATGGCCCTCCCTCAGGCTCCTGGCCTGGGCCTCGCCCCCGCCGTGGACGCCCTCGCCCGCTACGCCACCCCCTGGACGGACGCGGGGTGATGGCCTCAGCCGGCAGGGCAGCTGGCGAAGATGTCGGTCCTGGCGGCGGCCTCCTTCATGGCTGCGGCATCCTCGGGGAGGATGTAGCCCGCGGCCACCCCGGCGTCCACAGCCTGCTGGTAGGCCCGCACGAAGGCCTCGCGGCTGGTGTACAGGCTGGCCAGCTCCCGACAGGTGAACGGGCGGAAATAGCCGGCCAGGATGGCCAGCAGGCTGCCACCCTCGCCCACTCCGCGATGCTCGCCGATGGGGGCCTCCAGCTCCGGCAGTCGGATCCCGCCCAGGGCGTTGCCGCGGGCGTCGCGGCGTATGCGGGGCGGGTTGCCCGGCTCGACCTCTATCCTGGGCAGCACGGGGGGCGGAGTGCCCCGCACCAGCCAGTTGTGCATGTGCCGCACCGCCGCGTGGTAGACGGGGGTGACCGAGAGCCAGTTGGGGGCGGTGACGCCGCCCAGCTGTGTCCCCCTGGGCAAGGCGGCGTGGGACGTCCCCGCCACCTCCCAGAAGCGGAAGCTGGGGCTGTCGGGCTGGCGGACGGCATAGTAGCTGACGGTCTCCGTCTCGGAATTGACCACCATCACCGGCGTCGGCTGGTCTTGGCGGATGACCGTGGGCACCCGTATGCGTGGGTCCACCCCCGACACGTCGGGCACCGACTGCTCGTCGAGGCGGATGCCCCACCCGAAGTCCAGGTAGGGGATGAAGCCCTGGAACACCCCCACCAGGGGATGCACAGCGTTGATGTAGGTGCGCAGGCGCGCGGCCGACTGGGACAGCCCTGTGGCCACCAGCCGCCGCACCGTGAGACCACCCATGGGGTCGGGGGTGGTGCGAGGCCGCTGCGGCCCCACCGCTCTGGCCGCCTGGGTGAAGATGTCGTAAGAGTAGGGGTCTCCCGGGTGTTGGAGGCTGCCGTAGCGCTCGGGGTCCCACGCCTTCAAGTGTTGGTCGGTGCCCAGACCCAGGGGACTGCGGGCCTCCGGACTGGCGAACCCCTCTACGCCCACCCTCTGGGCCGAGACGCCTACCCAGGCGTAGCCCCTCAGGATCTCCCCCTCGCCGACGGTGCCGATCTCGAAACCGGCGGTGACGTTCTGCCAGTTGACCAGCACCGTGCCGTTGAAACGAGAGTCGTCCAGCGGCCGCACCACCAGAATACGGGTGCGGTAGGGGGCCGTATCGGCAGGCTCGGCCCTCCACAGCCCGTCGTTCCCCAGGGTCGCCCCAGGGGCCGGACGGTAGGAAGTGGCCTCGCCCTCCAGAAAGAACTCCTGGGCGACGTATCCCCGCGAGGCCAGGTCGACGGCGGGATAGTTGAAGGGCATGCCCCGCCGGCCGCCCTCTATAGGCCCCGAGACGCGGGGAAAGGGCCCCGTGGGGGTCGGGGTCTCGGTGGCGAAGGTCGCCGGCCGAGAGGAAGGCCCCCGGCCACAGGCGGCTACCAGGGCGGCTGTCCCGGCGCTCAGGGCGGCGAGGCGCAGGAAGTGGCGGCGGTCGACTCGCCTCCCCCAGAAGCCGTCGTAGCGGGGTCTGCCCATGGCCATCCTCTCAGGCAGATGATAGGAATCGTTTCCGGGCTGTCAATGGCGTCATCGGGAAGGCCAATGAGCGCCGCGTTATAGCGAGCACGTCGGGTGGGCGTCCCTGGGGATGTAACGGTGGCGCTGGTAGCCATGTCACGTTGGTGGTAAAATGTAGGGCGCCGGTGGGGGTCGGGGCCCGCTGCCATATGGCTCGCTATCGTCCTCTCGTTTCGTGTGGCGGAGGCCGGTGGACCTGTCCCCTGCGGTGGTGCCCAAGGGGCGCATGAGCGACCATAGCGGCTTTCGCGAGAAGTGCGGCGTCTTCGGGGTCTACGCCCCCGGCGAAGACGTAGCCAGGCTCACCTTCTACGGCATCTACGCCCTCCAGCATCGCGGCCAGGAGTCGGCCGGCATCGCCACCGCCGACGGCAAAAGCATCCACGTGCGCCTGGGTATGGGACTGGTGTCGCAGGTGTTCGACGAGGACGATTTGCGCCACCTGCCCGGCCACATCGCCATCGGACACACGCGCTACTCCACCACCGGCTCCTCCTGCCTGCCCAACGCCCAGCCCATCCTGGTGGGGGGTGCCCACGGCCCTCTAGCGGTGGCCCACAACGGCAATCTGGTCAATGCCGACGTCCTGCGCTACACGCTGGAGGAGATGGGTTTCCAGTTCCGCACCAGCACCGACACGGAGGTCATTGCCCATCTCCTGGCCTCGGCCCCGGGCAGCGACTGGCGGGAGCGGGTCTCCAATGTGATGCGGGTGCTGAAGGGTGCGTATTCGCTGGTGGCCCTGACGCCCCATGCCCTCCTGGCCATGCGGGACCCATGGGGCATCCGTCCCCTGTGCCTGGGCAGGCTCAATGGCGGCTACGTGGTAGCCTCCGAGACCTGCGCCCTTGACCACCTGGGGGCGGAGCTGCTGCGGGAGCTGGGCCCGGGGGAGGCGGCGCTGGTGGACGGTCACGGGCTGCAGCTCTTCCAGGCGGTGCCTCCCGAGAAGCCGTCCCTGTGCGTGTTCGAGTTCATCTACTTCGCCCGTCCCGACTCCCACCTGCGGGGGCAGCTCATCTACCCCGTGCGCATGGCCATGGGCCGCGAGCTGGCCCGGGAGCACCCGGTGGAGGCTGATCTGGTCATCGGCGTGCCGGACTCGGCCACGCCGGCGGCCATCGGCTTCTCCCATCAGTCGGGCATCCCGTATGCCGAGGGGCTGGTCAAGAACCGCTACGTCGGGCGGACCTTCATCCAGCCCGACCAGCGGCTGCGGGACGTGGGCGTCTATCTCAAGTTCAACCCCCTGCGTGAGGTCATCGACGGCAAGCGGCTGGTGGTGGTGGACGACTCCATCGTCCGCGGCACCACTACACCCAAGGTGGTGGAGATGCTCAGGCGGGCCGGGGCGAAAGAGGTGCACATGCGCATCTGCTCGCCGCCCATCCGCCATCCCTGCCCCTTCGGCATAGACATGGCCACCCGCTGGGAGCTCATCGCCAACGAGAAGACGGTGGAGGAGATCCGCCAGCACATCGGCGCCGACTCGCTGGGCTACCTCTCCATGGAGGGGCTGATGCGGGCGGTGGGCCAGGCGCGAGAGAGCTTCTGCACCGCCTGCTTCAGCGGCGACTACCCCATGCCCGTCCAGCTCCAGATGGACAAGCTGGCCTTCGAGCGCCCCGTCGAGGCCTCCCAGCGGGAGCCTGCCCTGGCCGGCTGGAGCTGGGAGCGGGACCGTCGCTAGCCCATGTCAGGGGAGATGACCTATGCCGCTGCCGGCGTCGACCTGCAGGCCGCCGGGCGGCTGAAGGCCCGCATCGCCGAAATAGCTCGCACGGCCCGCCGTCCCGAAGTGCTGGCTGACGTGGGCCCCTTCGCCGGCCTCTTCCGCCTGACGGGGCGTCGCGCCCCGGTGCTGGTGGCCTCCTGCGATGGCGTGGGCACCAAAGCGCGGCTGGCCGCCCTCATGGGCGCCTACGAGTCCATCGGCCGCGACCTGGTGTCGCTGAACGTGAACGACATCCTCACGGTGGGCGCCGAGCCCCTCTTCTTCCTGGACTACATCGCCTCTCACGGCCTGTCGGAGGAGGCGAAGGTTGCCCTGGTGCGGGGAATGGCCGAGGCCTGTCGCGAGGCGGGCTGTGCCCTCCTGGGCGGCGAGACAGCCGACATGCCCGACATCTACCGTCCGGGCGACTTCGACCTGGCCGGCTTCGTGGTGGGCGTGGTGGAGCGCGACGAGCTGATAGACGGCTCCCGCATCGCGCCGGGCGACGTGCTCCTGGGCCTGCCCTCCAGCGGCCTGCACACCAACGGCTACTCGCTGGTGCGCCGCGTCTTCCGGGTGGGCATCGGCGAAGACGAGGCGGCGGAGCGACGTCGCCTGGAGGAGTACGTGCCGGAGTTGGGCTGCACTCTGGGCGAGGAGCTGCTGCGCCCTCACCGTTGCTACCTGCGCGAGGTGATGTCGGTGCGCAGGCTGGTGAAGGGCATCGCCCACGTGACGGGGGGCGGCATCGAGGCCAACCTGGCGCGGATACTGCCGCCCGGGTTGCGGGCGGTGATAGACCGTGGGGCCTGGGAGGTGCCGCCCATCTTCCGCCTGATACAGGAGCGGGGCCGCGTCCCCGACGACGAAATGTGGCGCGTCTTCAACATGGGCATCGGCCTGGTGCTGGTGGCGGAAGAGGGGCAGGCAGCCCAGGTGCAGGCGGGCCTGCCGGGGTACGTGCTGATGGGCGCTGTTCGCCAGGGTTCGGGGTCGGGGGGTTGACAGCTACACGGAACCGTGTAGAATGGGGACAAACGTTCTAAGGGAGGACGCCCTGTGACGACGCAGGTCATCTATACGCGCAGGCGCCTGGGCATCACGGGTAACCCCCCCTACGACGGCGAACCCTTCACGCAGTTCTCTGCCGTCACCCCGGAAACGAAGCTGGAAGACCTTAACCTGAACTGGCGCGAAATGGACCTGCCCGAAAGGGAACGCACGAAACACGTCCACCGCCTACACCCCTATCTAGGCAAGTTCGTTCCCCAACTGGTCGAGATCTTCCTGCGCAAATACCGTCCGCGGGTGGTCTGCGACCCCTTCTGCGGCTCCGGCACCACGCTGGTGGAGGCCAACGCCCTGGGCATCGAGGCCGTCGGCTGCGACATATCGCCCTTCAACTGTTTGCTGTCGCGGGTCAAGACCGAGACATACGACCTGCCCACGCTGGAGCGCGAAATTCACGACATCCTCAAGCGCTTGCGCGATAACTTAAGGGTGACCCCACAGCTGCATCTGGACGAACTGGCCAGCGAGTATTTGCGCACGTGGTATTCTCCACGGGCACGGCGCGAGTTGCTGGCCTACCGCCAGCTCATCGCACGCTATCGCTATCAGGACGTGCTGCGAGTAGTCCTATCGCGGGCCGCGCGGTCGGCGCGGCTAGCACCCCACTACGAGCTGGACTTTCCCAGGGAGCCGGTAACGGCACCATACTACTGTCACAAGCACCGGCGTATCTGTCAGCCGACGGACGAGGCGCTGAAGTTTCTGCAGCGCTACAGCCTGGATACGCTGCGGCGCATCGAACAGTTCGCTGCTATCAAGACTGATGCCAGGGTCACCGTTATCCAGGGCGACGCTCGCGAGGTAGAGTTTCCGCCCTGCGACATGGTCATTACCTCGCCGCCATACGTGGGTCTCATTGATTATCATGAGCAGCATCGTTATGCCTTCGAGTTGCTGGGGCTCCCTGAGCAGCGGGAGGCCGAGATCGGAGCGCCCTGGAAGGGAAACTCGGAGCGGGGTGTGCGCCAGTATGTCGAAGATATGGTAGCCGCCTTCCGGAACGTATTGCGCGCGCTGCCCGCCGAGGCCATCGTGGTTGTTGTTGTCCACGACCGCAAGAACATATATGATGCCATCGCCGAGCGCTTGGGCGTGCGAACCGAGTATCGCATCAAGCGGCACGTGAACCGTCGCACCGGCCGCCGCGCCGACGACTTCTTTGAGGACGTGATAGTGTGGCGGAAGGCGTAGATAGGGAGCAGATCATCGAACAGGTGGCAAATCTGGCAGGAGTTGACCCAGATAGGGCCGCTCGGTTGGTGCGAGCGTTTGAAGATACCTTTGCGCATCCATTTGCTGCCAAGCTCAAGTCGCTTCGGTTGCGGGACATCTTGCGCAATAAGAACCCTTACCTCTACAGGGCCAGCGGCATTGAGTCGTGCGAAGACTTGGTGCGCCGCGCCTTGCAGGACTATGTCAGCGCCAGCGCCGAAGGTTACTTCGGCCCCTTCTTTGAAGCTGTGGCCAAAATCATGTCGGGGGGCGTAAAGCCTGCGGGAGGCGGGGAAGTGGATTTAGATATCAGGGACGACGATGTAGCTCGCCTGTATGTTATCAAGTCAGGGGCGAAAGGGTTCAACTCGTCAAGCTATCGAACTGCCAAAAACGACCTGGATTCAGCCGAGCGGAGACTGCGGCAAGACAAAGTAAGGGTCATAAAGAAGATCGCCTTCGCATATGGTCGGCGCAAACCGGCCTTCAAAGAGGGTGTGGAACATCTTGCCAGCAAAGATTTCTGGGCTGAAGTCACCGGTGACCGGGACTTCTACAAGAAGTTGCTCGACGTATGTGCCGCCCTTGCGCCCTTGTACACTGCGGATATGCAGGCTCCCTTTGAGGATCTGCTTCGAGAGGCTGAGGCGAGTTTTTGCAAGGAGGGAAAGGTGGCCTGGGACAAGATCTTGAATCTTGTATCCGGATGATGATCGCGCTGATTTCTGTTTCGGATAAGCGGGGGGTGAAGGGGCTGGCGTTGGGGCTGGCCGAGCTGGGCTTCGATATCTACTCCACCGGCGGCACCCAGCGCCACCTCCTCGAGACCGGCCTCCCCGTCCTCTCTATCTCCTCCCTCACCGGCTTCCCCGAGATCCTGGACGGCCGCGTCAAGACCCTCCACCCCTTCGTCCACGCCGGCATCCTCGCCCGCCGCGACCGCCCCGAGCACATGGAGGAGCTCCGCCGCAGCGAAATTCCCCCCATCGACCTGGTCTGCGTCAACCTTTACCCCTTCGCCGAGACCGCCTCCCGGACCGATGTCTCGCTGGACGACGTGCTGGAGCAGATAGATATCGGCGGGCCAACGCTGTTGCGGGCCGCTGCCAAGAACTTCCCCTTCGTCGTCGTTCTGGTAGACCCGGACGACTACGAGCCGGTGCTGGAGATGTTGCGTATGGGCGAGGTCCCTCTGGAAGAGCGACGGCGCCTGGCCGCCAAGGCCTTCCAGCACGTGGCCGCCTACGACACCGTCATCGCTCGCTACCTGCGGGGCGATGCCGACCCCTTCCCTCGCCAGCTCACCGTGGCCCTGGAGAAGACCATGGACCTGCGATACGGCGAGAACCCGCACCAGCGGGCCGCCCTCTATCGCGAGGTGACTTTGGGAGGGCCGACGGGCATCGTGGCCGCCCGTCAGCTCCACGGCAAGGAGCTCTCCTACAACAACATCATGGATGCCGACGCTGCCTGGGCGGCGGTGTGCGACTTCCGCGAGCCGACGGTGGCCATCATCAAGCATGCCAATCCCTGCGGCCTGGCCTCCCGCGACGACCTGGCCGAGGCCTTCCGTCTGGCCTTCCTGGGGGACCCAGTGTCCGCCTTCGGGGGCATCGTGGCCGTCAACCGCCCGGTGGACGCCGCCCTGGCCGAGGCCGTCCGCGAGGCCAAGCATCCCACCAGCGGCCAGAGACTCTTCCTGGAAGTCATCGTCGCGCCGGGCTATGACCAGAACGCCCTGGCCGTCCTGCGCCGCAGCCCCAATCTGCGCATCCTGGAGGTGCCCACGCCGCCGCGGGACGCCCTTACCTATCGGCACGTCTCCGGTGGGCTCCTGGTGCAAGAGCCGGATGCCTACCCCGACGACGACATCCAGCTTCAGGTGGTGACCCGGCGTGCCCCCACCGAGCAGGAGCTGGTGGACCTGCGCTTCGCCTGGAAGGCCTGCAAGCACGTCCGTTCCAACGCCATCGTTGTAGCCAAGGACAGGGCGCTCCTGGGGGTCGGCGCGGGGCAGCCCAACCGCGTCCAGAGCGTGCGTCTGGCGGTGGACGCGGCCGGCCAGCGGGCGCAGGGGGCGGTCCTGGCTTCGGATGCCTTCTTCCCCTTCCCGGACTCGGTGGAGGAGGCGGCACGGGCGGGCATCAGCGCCATCGTGCAGCCCGGCGGCTCCCTGCGGGACGAGGAGGTGGTGCGAGCGGCCGATGCCCACGGCCTGGCCATGGTCTTCACCGGCGTCCGCCACTTCCGCCACTAGACTTATCGGCCGTTCTTGCCCCATTCTGGACTGTGGCCATGACCACGGTGGACGTGGTGATACCCGTCTACAACGAGGAGCGAGACCTGCCCCGCAACGTCCCAGTGCTCCACCGCTTTCTCAGCTCCGAGGGCTTCCCCTACCGCTGGCGCATTGTCATCGCCGACAACGCCTCTACCGATGCCACGCCCCAGGTAGCCCACCGCCTGGCCCGTGAGCTGCCGGGCGTGGACTACCTGCGCATCGAACGCAAGGGGCGCGGCATCGCCCTCAAGACGGCCTGGGGGCAGTCGCAGGCCGACGTGGTCTCTTACATGGATGTGGACCTCTCCACGGACATCGCCGCCTTCCCCGCCCTGGTGCGGGCTGTGGCCGAGGAGGGGTTTCACCTGGCCACGGGCACCCGCCTGGCCCGTGGTGCCCAGGTGCGCCGCTCTCTGAAGCGGGAGACCCTCTCCCGCGGCTACATGTTGCTCCTGAAGCTCTCCCTGGGCGTGCGCTTCAGCGACGCTCAGTGCGGTTTCAAGGCAGCCCGGGCCGACGCCTTCCGGGCTCTGCTGCCGCTGCTGCGCAACGACAACTGGTTCTTCGACACAGAGCTGCTGGTCATCGCCGAGCGGGCCGGCTATCGCATCGCCGAGGTGCCGGTGCGCTGGCAGGAGGACCACGACAGCCGCGTGAAGGTGGTGCGGACGGCGGTGGAGGACGTGCGGGGCATACTGCGGCTCCTGAGGGAGCGCCCCTGGCGTTTGGCCCCGCCTCCCGGCACGTTCTGAAGGGCTCCTGCGGCCCCGCGTCTCTGGGCATTGACAGGGAGCGCGGGCGGGCCATATCGTGCCCTGTTGGAGCCCATACTTGCCGCAAAGGAGGCGCTCATGAGCCAGCAGGAAGTGGAGCAGGCGGTGCACCGCTTCTCCAAGGCGGTGGTGACCATGGACATCGGCCAGCTCATGAACGACCTCACCCCCGAAGCGATGGTGAAGCTACAGGCAGCGGCCGGCGCGGGTATGGCCGTCCAGATCCAGGGCTACGAGGTCCAGAGCGTGGGCCAGGAGGGGGAGGACTGGGTCAGCCAGGTCAAATACCTGGGCCCCACCAGCTTCACAGCCCGCCTGGTGTGGCGCAAGTTCGGCAACGAGTGGAAGATCGCCGACGCTGACGTCCTGGCCACCGAGAGTGGCGCCTAGGCCCGCTGGGCCTCGCGCTCCTTCTGTGCCTGCTCGATGATCCGCTGGGCGATGTGGGCGGGCACCTCCTCGTAGTGATCGAAGGTCATGGTGTAGTGGCCGCGGCCCTGGGTCAGTGAGCGCAGGTCGGCGGCATATCGCTGGACCTCGGCCAGGGGCGCCAGCGCCTCAATGGTGGTCAGCCCCGGCCCGGCGGGGCTGGTGCCCAGCACCCGTGCCCGCTTGCCGTTCAGGTCGCTGATGATGTCGCCGGTGTAAGCGTCGGGGACGGTTATCTGCATGCGCATGATGGGCTCCAGCAGCACCGGGCGGGCGTCCTGGGCGCCCTTGCGCAGGGCGTGGGCGGCGGCGATCTTGAAGGCGATGTCGGAGGAGTCCACCGGGTGGTCCTTGCCATCGAAGAGGGTCACCTTCAGATCCACCAGGGGGTAGTGGGCCAGCACCCCCTCCTGCATCGCCTCCACCACCCCCTTCTCCACCGAAGGGATGAACTGCTTGGGGATGGCCCCGCCCACGATCTGGTCCACGAACTGGAACCCCTCGCCCCTGCCCAGCGGCTCGAGGCGGATGGCCACCCGCGCATATTGCCCGCGGCCCCCCGTCTGCTTCTTGTGGGTGTATTCGGCCACAGCTGTGGCGGTGATGGTCTCCTTGTAGGGCACCCTGGGGGTGGTCATCTCCAGTTCGACCCCGAACTTGCGACGGATCTTCTCCAGGGCCACCTCCACATGGGAGTCGCCTAGGCCCTGCAGCAGCACCTCTCCCGTGTCGGGGTTGCGCTCCAGGCGCAGGCTGGGGTCCTCGTCCACGATGCGCTGCAGGGCGGTGCTCATCTTGTCCAGGTCGGCCTTGCTCTTGGGGTGGATGGCGGCGGCGAAGACAGGCTCGGGGAAGGTGACGCCCGGCAGCACCACGGGCCGCTCGCGGCTGCAGAGGGTGTCGCCGGTGCCGGTCTCGGCCAGCTTGGCCACAGCGCCGATGTCGCCGGCCGTCACCTGGGGCACCTGGGTCTGGCTCTTGCCCCGCACCAGGTATAGGGGGCCGATGCGCTCGGCTGCCTGCTTGCGCGAGTTCCAGACCTGGGAGTCGGCCTTCAGGGTGCCGGAGAAGACGCGGAAGTAGCTCAGGCGGCCCACGTAGGGATCGGCGGTGGTCTTGAAGACCAGGGCAGCCAGGGGGCCTTCCGGGTCGGCCGGCAACTCCTGCCCGTCCTCGGTGCGGGCTGGCCGCTCCAGAGGCGAGGGGAAGAGACGGCAGATGGTCTCCAGCAGGGGAGTACAGCCGATGGCCCTGGTGGCGCAGCCCACCAGCACCGGCACCAGGGAACGGGAGAGGATGGCGCGGCGCAGGCCCGCCAGCACCTCATCTTCGCCCAGCGCCTCCCCCTCCAGGTACTTGGTGAGCAGGTCGTCGTCGGACTCGGCGGCGGCCTCCACTAGCTTCTCTCTCCAGGACTGGGCCTCCTCCAGCAGGTCGCCCGGGACATCGGCCGGCTCGTCCTTTTCGCCGATGTAGGCGCGCAGGGCCAGCACGTCCACCAGGCCACGGAAAGCGTGTTCAGCGCCGATGGGCAGGTGCAGAGGCAGGCAACGCGGCCCCCAGCGCTCTTGGACCTGGGCCAGGACGGTTCCGAAGCTGGCGTTCTCCCGGTCGAGGCGGTTGATGAAGATGGCCCGGGGCAGCTCCAGCTCGTCGGCGTACTGCCAGGCGAACTCGGTGCCCACCTGGACCCCCGAAGTGGCGTCGATGACGATGAGGGCAGCGTCGGCGGCCCTCAGCCCGCACTTGACCTCGCCCAGGAAGTCGGGGTAGCCGGGGGTGTCGATGAGGTTCACCTTGTGGCCGTCCCATTCCAGGGGGAGGACCGAGAGGTTGATGCTGAAGCCACGACGGTGTTCGTCGGGGTCCCAGTCGGAGGTGGTAGAGCCGTCCTCCACCCTTCCCAGGCGCTGGATGGCGCCGGCACGGAAGAGGAGGGCCTCGGACAGGGAGGTCTTGCCGGTGCCGCCGTGGCCGATGAGGGCTACGTTGCGTATGCCGCTGGGCGCATGCTGCTGCATGAGGGTCTCCCCTCCCGACGAAGGCTTTGTGGGCGTGCCGGTGCGCCTATTATCTTACCCCATCGCCGGCGCGGGCAACCCGCGTCCGTTCGGTACCCGGACGTTCCTTGTGCCTGCCTCCGCCTCCCGTGTAAGCTAGGGCCGGAATGGCCGACGCCACCTTTCGAGAGCTGGAGGCCATCCTCAGCCCCCGCTCCATCGCCGTGGTGGGGGCCTCGGCCAACCGCGACACCCCCGGCCACGACTACGTCCTCTCCCTCCTGCAGTACGGCTATCGGGGACAGATATACCCCGTGAACCCCCGCCTGGAGGAGCTGCTGGGGCTGCCCGCCTATCCGAGCCTGCGGGACGTGCCCGGACCGGTGGACTACGTCATCTCCTGCGTGCCCAATACGGCAGTCCTGGACCTGGCCGACCAGTGCATCGAAAAGGGGGCCCGCGTCCTGCAACTGTTCACCGCCCGCTTCAGCGAGACGGGGCGTGAGGAGGGGAAGCGGCTGGAGCGGGAGCTGGCCCAACGGGCGCAGCGGGGCGGCCTGCGCATCATCGGCCCCAACTGCATGGGGCTGCACCACTCCCGGCTGGGCATCACTTTTCGTCCCGACATGGCCTCCCCGCCCGGCCCGGTGGGGGTCCTCTCTCAGAGCGGCAACCTGCTGTTCGAGCTGAACTACCGCGGGGTGCCCAGGGGCCTGCGCTTCAGCAAGGCCATCAGCTACGGCAACGGCATCGACCTGGACGAGAGCGACTTCCTGCTCTACTTCGCCCGCGACCCGGGAACGACGGTCATCGGCGCCTACATCGAGGGAGTGAAGGATGGACGCCGCTTCCTGCGGGCGCTCTCCGAGGCGGCGAGGGCCAAGCCCACGGTGGTGTTGAAAGGGGGGCGCACCGGCGGCGGAGGCCGCACGGCTGCCTCCCATACGGCAGCCCTGGCGGGGCGTCGCGAGGTGTGGGAGGCGGCTGTCCGCCAGGCCGGGGCGGTGCCCGTGGCCACTCTGGAAGACTTCATGGACCTGCTGGTAGCCTTCGCCTACATGCGGCCCGGAGGCGGCAGACGCGTGGGCATAGTGGGCGGGGGCGGCGGACGCTCCGTCCTGGCTGCCGACCAGTGCGAGGAGATGGGGCTGGAGACGCCGCCCCTCTCGGAGGCCATCGAGGCCCATATAAGGGCCAAGGCCCCCGATCTGGCCGGCTGGGTCACCAACCCAGTGGACCAGTCCATCCTGGCCGGCTCGGGGGTGGGCGGTGCCGAGATACTGGAACTGATGGCCCGCGACCCCACCTACGATGCCCTGGTGGCCATTCTGGGTGAACCATGGGCGCTGGGGCGCCCCAATGCCGAGAACATCGTGTGCCGTGTGGCCCAGCGGTTCATGGACATCGGGCGGAGGGCCGGGAAGCCCCTCGCGGTGGTGCTGAACCCGCCCGATTACCCTCAGGAGGCCCACTGGCGGCTCCTGTGCCAGGTGCGCGAAGAGATGGTGGCAGCGGGGCTCGCCCTGTTCCCCTCGGTGGAGAGGGCCATCTGGGCCCTTTCGGTCTTCCTTCCCTACTGGTCCCGGCGGGGCGCGACGACTGCTCAGCCCTCGTCCGAGTAGGGCAGGGGGATGGGACCTGGCACCTGGGCCTTCAACTCCTTGGGGGCCGGCGCCGGGTATTCGATGCGCGGATGGTAGATGCCCCGCAAGGTAGCCTTGAAGGACTCGGCGATGAGCTTCAGGTCGCGGAAGGTCAGGTCGCAGTCGTCCAGCTGCCCCTCGGCCACCCGTTCGCGGATCACCCCTTCCACCAGTTCGTCGATGTGCTCCGGCGAGTGGTCGCGGGAGGCCCGCACCACCGCCTCCACCGAGTCGGCCAGCATGGCAATGGCCGTCTCCTTGGACTGGGGCCGCGGCCCCGGATAGCGGAAGCGGTCCGGATCGGCGTCGGGGTTGTGGGCCGCGGCCTTGCGGTAAAAGAAGGTCACCAGCCGGGTGCCGTGGTGCTCGGGGATGAAGGCGCGCACCCGTGCCGGCAGGCGATGACGTCGGGCCAGCTGCAGCCCTGCCTGTACGTGCTGGACGATGATGTGGGCGCTGGCCTCGGGGTCCAGGCTGTCGTGGGGGTTGCGACCCTCCAGTTGGTTCTCCACGTAGTAGGCCGGTTGGGCCAGCTTGCCGATGTCGTGATAAAGGCAGCCCACCCGCACCAGCAGGGCATCGGCCCCCACTGCCTGGGCCGCCCGCTCGGCCAGGGTGCTGACCATCAGGCTGTGGTGGTAGGTGCCCGGGGCCCTGTCCTGCAGCTGCCGCAACAGGGGATGGGTGAGTTGGGCCAGCTCCATGAGCTGCACGCGGGTGGTGAGGCCGAGGCTGTAGCCCAGGACCACCAGCGCTCCGGCCGTGAGCACCGAGGAAAGCCCGCCCCCCAGGGCGGAGCTGAGGAGCATCCATGGCAGGTCCACCCCTCGCCGCTCGGGGGAGAGGAGCCAGAAGGCCAGGAGGGGCAGGAAGGTAGCCAGGGCCACCAACGCGCCTGCCCAGACGTAGCGGTCCAGTCGCTCGGCCCGTTGCACCGCCAGCACGCCGGCGATGCCGCCGGCGAAGAAGGCGCTCCCCATCTCCAGCCCCAGCAGGGGAGGGGCGCCAGCACGGGCATCGGCCGGGTGCATGCCAGCGAAGGCGGCTAGGAAGGCCAACACCGACCCAGTGGCCAGGGCGACCCCTCCGTCCAGCAGGCTGGCCACCAGCATGGGGGCTGCTGCCAGGGGCAGCATATAGCGCAGGTAGAGGCGGTCGTCGTCGGGCAAAGTCAGGGCCAGGAAGACCTTGGCCGCAGCCGTCCACAGCACCAGGAGCGCCCCCAGCACTGCCAGCCGCCAGACCCCCCGCAGCTCTCGGGGCTGGAACACGTAAAGGTAGGCGCCCAGGGAGACGCTGGCCAGGGCCGCTGCCAGGGCGGCGGCTGCTGCCCCCTGGGCAGTAAAGCGGTTCTCCACCACTGCGTCCCCCAAGCGGACAGTGCCGGGAGGAACAGGTACCAGCACCAGCGCCAAGGCTGTGGCCAGCAAAAGAGTGAAGGCCGCTGCCTGGTGGGACGTTAGCCGTTCGCTCTGGGCCATGGCGGCTCTCGCTTCCCCAGCAAGGAAATGATAACAGAGGGGGCTTTTAGGGGCCTGGGAGGGGTGCAGCCTAGGAAGAGCGGCCTGAGAGGAGCTCGTCCACTACCTGGCTTATGAGGCGTCCCTCGGCACGGCCGGCCAGCCGCTGAATGAGGAGGGGCATCACCTTGCCCTTGTCGGCAGGCCCCCTCGCCCCCACCTCGGCGATGGCGGCGCGGGCAGCTTCGGCCACCTCCTCCCGGGACATGGGCGGAGGAAGGTAGGACTGGAGGACGGCCAACTCGGCCTCCTCCTTCTCCACCAGGTCGAGGCGGTTGCCCTTGCGGAACTCCTCGATGCTCTCGCGGTGACGCCGGGCCTCTCGCTGGATGATGGCTATGACCTCGGCGTCGTCCAGGGGGCGCCCCTTCTCCACCTCGGCATTCTTGACGGCCCAGGTGACCATGCGAATGGCCGTCTTGCGGGCCTCGTCGCGCTGGCGGATGGCCTCTTTAAGGTCTTCAGCTAGCCTCTCTTTGAGAGAGGACACACCGCATCAACCCCGAAGGGCGCGCTGGGAGTTCTTGATGCTCTTGCGGAGCTTGGCGGCTGCCTTCTTCTTGCGCTTGACGCTGGGGGGCTCGTAATGCTCGCGCCGGCGGGCCTCGGCCAGGATCCCTAGCTGTTGGACCAGCTTGTTGAACCGCTTGAGGGCCTGGTCGATGGACTCGTTAGGGCCGATGATGACTTCTGCCACGGTAGGTCCCTCCCAAGGCTACTGGTGTTGTCGCGGGCCGCAAGCGCGGGCACTCGTGGCGGATTTTACAAATCACAACGCCCTATGTCAACGGGGTGTTGGAGGTGTTGACAGGCAACGACGAGGGGGCGTAGAATGTTACCGAGGTCACAATCCCTCAGGGATGTGGCCCCGCCTAATCCGCCGTGAGGCGGACCGGGGGACAGGCTCTCGTGGGGTGAATCTCGCCCCCAGGGGCGAGTAGGGCTAAGCCTTTCGGCCCGAACCCGTCAACTAACCTCGGAGGCGTCAGAAAGGCCTTGGTCAGCAGTCGCTGACGGAGGCTTTTTTGTTGAGGAGGGCCAGCTGAAATGGTCACCACTGCCAAGCCCAGCCTCTGCCCTCGGTGCCGTGGCTCCCTGGTCTTCGAGGAGGACTGGTACGGGGCCTACGGCTCCTGCCTCATGTGCGGCTACGTCTACGAGGTGGGCGCCATCCCGGTGGAGGAGATCGAGCGCGAGCTGGCGAGCGACGGCCGTCAGCGGCGCCGGCAGCCCTCTCACGGCAAGCTGCGCCTCTGAGCGCATCTTGATAGCCGCCCCCCAACGGCGCTAAACTGGCGCTACTCGCAGGCCGCTACAGGGGGCAGGCTATGGCCTACATACGGGTGTCCCTCATGCGCCCCATGACGGGGCACGAGGCAGAGGTCGAGAGCCTCAACCGCGAGTTGGTGGCCTATTACCGTCGCTTTCCCGGCTGCCTGGCAGCCTATTTCGTTCAGGCGGCAGATGGCTCCGGGGAGCTGGGACGGGTCTCCATCTGGGAGCGGGAAGAGGACGCCGACCGCGCCGCCAACGACGACCACTCCCTGGCCCTGCGGTCTCGTCTGCACCTCCTCATCCAGCCCGGGCACCAGGACCGCTCCTTTCAGGCCCAAGCGCCTTGAGGCGGTTGTAACGGTCTCGGCCATAGGATATCCTACAGGTGGGAGGTGGACGATCATGGAGCCCACCCTGGAGGGCAGGAAGGAAGTGGAGGGGGTGCGCGGCGGAGAGGGGCGCTACTCCAACCTGCAGTCCTACTTCCTGGGCCGTCTGGAGCGCCTCCTGCGACAGCGCTACGAGCACCAGGACCTCCTCTCCCCCGAGGCCGTTCGCCTGCTGGACAGGGCCATCTACTCGACCTACTGCGACTGCCTCGACCTGGGGGTGGGCAGCGAGGCCCAGCGGCTGCTGCGCCAGTTCCCCGTGCCTTCGGCTGGCAGCCGCAGCGGCGATAACTGAGAGAAGGTTAGGTTCGCAAAGGGGGGCCGCCCGCCCCCTTTTTTATGTCCTGCAGGCCTCTGTGCCCGCGACCCCGTTACGCACGACAAGCGTTGGGGCCAGGTGATGCCCTCTTCACGGATGTCGCATTCGGGGCCCTGTCGACGGGGCTGCCTAGAAGGCGAGCTGGATGTGACGGAACCGCTCGTGGTAGCGGCCGTCCTCGCCGCGCAGGCGTTGGCGCAGGTTCTCCAGCAGCCGCTCCGGCTCGCGGATCTGGCTGCGGTGGCAGAGTAGGGCCTGGACCTTCAGCTCCAGCACGTCCGTGATGTCCACCGAGAAGTTGGGGTCGCCGCTGCTCCACAGATAGACGTCGCTCACGCGGTGAGGCTCCAGCCCCTCCGCTACCAGCTCCGGATAGGCGGGTCGGGTGCGGGCCATAGGGTAGACAGCATCCAGGGTCGCCTCCCCTACCGCCCGATGGTCAGGGTGGTTGATGGCCCGGTTGGCGATGATCTGGCCCGGCTCATGGGTGAACACGGCATCGGGACGGATGAGGCGGATATAGCGCACGATGTCCCGCACCAGCTCCCGCGAATAGGTCACCTCGCCGTCCACATAGTCCAGGAAGAAGACCTCCTTCACGCCCAGCAGCCTGGCCGCCTCCCGCTGCTCCTGGCGACGGGTGGCGATGAGGCGGTCGGTGAGGGTCTCGGGGTCGTTGGAGCCTTTGGAGCCGTCGGTGCAGACCAGGTAGTAGAACTCCCAGCCGTCGCGAGACCAGAGTGCGGCCGTGCCGGCGCAGCCGAACTCGGCGTCGTCGGGGTGGGCGGCTACCACCAGCGCCCGCTTGGGCACCTGCTCATCGCTGCCTGCCATCGTCGCCTCCTGTGCCAACCATTCTAGCAAGGGCTTCAGGCGAGGGGCCAGCGGGCCATCGAGGCCCGCTATAGCTTCGGACGCTATAATGCCGACAGGGGCAGCAGCCCCGAGGAGCCTGGCATTGGAGCGGGAGGCCCTGTTGCAGCTGGCCCGCGCCCTGGGCGACGAGACGGTGCTGGTCCCCTTGGGGCTCTCGCGTCGGCACCTGCCGTCTTCCCTGGACGAGGCCCAGAGGCGCAAACTGCAGGAGGTGCTGGACGGCCACCTGCCTCGGCTGGCCGAGGCCCTGCTGGCGGAGGCCGTCGCCAGCGACGATGTGGTGGACAGGCCGTCGGCCCTGGCCTATCTGGAGGACCGGCTCCACTTCCTGGGCCAGCTGCTCTCGCCGCCGCAGATAGAGCGACTGCGCCACCAGCTGCACTCCCTGGCAGGCCCCTGGTAGCCGTTCGCCTCCCCAGGGTGGAAGATTGGCCCCGGGTCTGGAACAATAGGATTCCGGAGCGTCGCCTGACCGGTAACAGAGCATGAGCCGAGGCCAGCCCCTCTTTCAGCCCGTGTCCAGTCGGGTCAGCTTTCCCCAGCTGGAGCAGGAGATCCTCCGCTTCTGGAAGGAGCGGGACATCTTCCGCAAGAGCGTCGAGGGGCGCCCTGCTGACCGCCAGTTCACTTTTTACGAGGGGCCGCCCTACGCCAACGCCAGCCCCGGCATACACCACGTGCTGGCGCGGGTGTTCAAGGACGTCATCGTCCGCTACAAGACCATGCGCGGCTACCGCGTCCCCCGTCGGGCTGGCTGGGACACCCATGGCCTCCCCGCCGAGCTGGAAGTGGAAAAGCAGTTAGGCATCACCACCAAGGCTGAGATCGAGGAGAAGTACGGCATCGCCGAGTTCAACCGCCGCTGTCGAGAGAACGTGATGCGCTACCTGAAGGAGTGGGAGGCCCTGACGGAGCGCATCGCCTTCTGGCTCGACCTGGAGAACGCCTACGTAACCTACCGCAACGAATACATCGAGAGCTGCTGGTGGATAGTCAAGCAGCTCTGGGAACGGGGCCTGGTCTACCAGGACTATCGCTCGGTGCCCCACTGCCCGCGCTGCGGCACTGCCCTGTCGGACCACGAGGTGGCCCAGGGCTACCGCGAGGACACCCCCGACCCGTCCATATGGGTCAAGTTCCCGCTGTCGGACGAATCGCGGCAGCGGCTGAGGGCCATCGTCGGCGATAGGCCCGTCTACCTTCTCGCCTGGACGACCACCCCCTGGACGCTGCCGGGCAACACCGCCCTGGCCGTCCACCCCGAGGCCGAATACGCCCTGGCCGAGGTGGATGGCGAGGTGCTCATTGCCGTGTCCTCCCTCATCGGCCTGGCGGTGGACGATTACCGGCTGCTGGGCACGATGAGCGGCCGCGAGCTGGTGGGGCTGCGCTACCAGCCCCTCTACGATGCCGTCGCCTGGGGGACGTCCCCTCTCTGGTTCGACCCTGCCCAGGAGGGGCGCCTGGTCCCGGCGGGAGATGTCTCGTCGGTGGAAAAGGCCTTTACGGTGGTGGCGGCCGACTTCGTCTCCCTGAGCGACGGCACCGGCATCGTCCACACGGCGCCTGCCTTCGGGGGCGAGGACTTCCAGCTGGGCAAGGAGCAGGGCCTTCTCTTCCTGCAGCCGGTGGACGCCGCCGGTCGCTTCAGCGGTGGCCCCTGGGCAGGCCGGTTCGTCAAGGACGCCGACGATGCCATCATGGACGACCTGCAGGGTCGCGGGCTGCTGCTGCGGCGCGAGATCGTCCGCCACACCTACCCCTTCTGCTGGCGCTGCGGCACCCCCCTGCTCTACTACGCCAAACCCACCTGGTATATCAAGACCACCGCCAAGAAGGACCGTCTGGTGGAGCTGAACCGGCAGATCAACTGGTACCCGGAGCACATCAAGGAGGGGCGCTTCGGCAACTGGCTGGAGAACAATGTCGACTGGGCCGTGTCGCGGGAGCGCTTCTGGGGCATCCCGCTGCCCATCTGGGAGTGCGAGGCCTGTGGCGAGCGCGACTGCATCGGCTCGGTGGCCGAATTGCGGGGACGGGCGCTGGAGCCAGCGAAGGTCGAGGCCCTCTCCGACCTGCACCGGCCCTACGTGGACGAGGTGCTGCTGCGCTGCCGACGCTGCGACGGGGCCATGCGCCGTGTCCCCGAGGTGATGGACGTCTGGTTCGACTCGGGGGCCATGCCCTACGCCCAGTGGCACTATCCCTTCGAGAACCAGGAGGAGTTCCGGCGCTCCTTTCCCGCCGACTATATCTGCGAGGCGGTGGACCAGACCCGCGGCTGGTTCTACACCCTGCACGCCCTCTCGACCCTGCTCTTTGACTCCATCTGCTTCCGCAACGTCATCTGCCTGGAGCTGATCCTGGACGAAAAGGGCGAGAAGATGAGCAAGTCGCGGGGCAACGTGGTGGAGCCGTGGCCGGTCATCGATGCCCACGGGGCCGATGCCGTCCGCTGGTACATGTTCACTGCCTCGCCTCCCTGGTCGCCACGGCGCTTCTCGGCCAACCTGGTGGCCGAGTCCCTGCGCCGCTTCCTGCTCACCCTCTGGAACACCTACGCCTTCTTCGTCACTTACGCCAATCTGGACGGCTTCGACCCTCGCACCGCTCCCCAGGGCGAGCCCAGCGACCTGGACCGCTGGGTGCTTTCGGAGTTGGGGAGGCTGGTGCAGAGGGTCACCGAGGAGATGGAGGACTACAACCCTACCGATGCCGGCCGGGCCATCGGCGAGTTCGTGGACGACCTGTCCAACTGGTATGTACGCCGCAGCCGCCGTCGCTTCTGGAAGTCCGAGAGCGACGACGATAAGCTGGCGGCCCACCACACCCTCTACACCTGCCTGGTGACGGTGGCCAAGCTGCTGGCGCCCTTCACCCCTTTCGTGGCCGAGGCCATCTACCAGAACCTGGTGCGCTCGCTGGACGCCGACGCCCCCGAAAGCGTGCACCTGTGCGACTGGCCCCGGGCCGAGGACTTCCCTCAGGACGAGGCCCTGATGGCGGCCATGCGCCTGGCCATGCGGGTCACAAGCCTGGGGAGGGCAGCCCGCAGTAAGGCCGGCATCCGCGTGCGCCAGCCTTTGCCCCGCCTGGCGGTGAAGCTGCGCTTCCCGGTGGAGCGGGAGGCAGTGCTGCGCTTGGCCCCCCTGGTGCTGGACGAGCTGAACGTCAAGTCCCTGGAAGTGGTGGACGACGAGGCCGGCCTGGAGGGGCTGACGGTGGCCGCCGACCAGGCCGGCTATGCCGTGGGCCTGGACACCACCATCACCCCCGAGCTCAAGGAGGAGGGCCTGGCCCGCGAGCTGGTGCACCGCCTCCAGAATCTGCGCAAGGCAGCGGGACTGGAGATCTCCGACCGCATAGTCACCTACTACGAGGGCTGGCCCGAGCTTCGACAGCTCCTCGCCCGCCACGGCGACTACGTGCGTCAGGAGACCCTCTCCCTGGAACTGGTGGAAGGCCCGCCGCCCGAGGGTGCCTATGTCCAGGAGGAGGTGCTGGACGGCCGACGCGTCCGCCTGGCCGTCAGGCGCACGGGCTAGGCCATCTCTTCTTCTTTCCTGGTCGCCGCCACGACCTCGGCCCCATAGAGCATGATGGTAGCGCTCAGATACACCCAGAACAGGAAGGCTGCCACCGCGCCCAGGGAGCCGAACACGACATCGAAGTTGGCGAAGTTGCGCACGTAGAGGCCGAAGACGTTTTTGGCCGCCTCGAACAGCAAGGCAGCCACCACCGCCCCCGGCAGCGCCTGCCGCCATGACGGCCTGACGGCCGGCACCCACGCGAACAGGAACAGAAAGGCGGCCAGGGATACCCCCAGGGGTAGCAAATAGGAGAGGGCCAGCAGCAGGACGTCCATGACGACCCCTGCCGCCCCCTCTCCCTCCAGCGCCTGCTGGGCCAGGGACAGCGACAGGCTGAGGGCGATGGACGCCAGCAATAGCAGGCCCAGGGCGGCCATGGCCGCGAAATCCGTTAGCTTGGCCCTCACCAGCGGACGTGACTGCGCCTCGAAGACCACGTCCAGGCTGCGACGCACCGCCGCCAGCATGTTGCTGGCGCTCCAGGCGGAGCCCAGCAGCCCCAGCAGGCCTATGCCACCGCTGGTGGGCCCACTGATGGCCCGGAACAGCTCCTCCAGGTCCTGCCGTCCCTCTGTGGGGCTGAGGGGCAGCGCCTCCAGAATGGAGTCGATGGCCCGACGCTGCAGGTCAGGGTCGCGCAAGACCAGGGCGGCCATTCCGGCAGCGAAGATGATGAGCGGGAAGAGCGAAAACATGACATAATAGGAGATGGCTGCAGCCAGCAGGGAGCAGCCATGGCGGGAGTGGCTCCGGGCGGCGGTCAGCAGGAGGCGGACGAGGGTGCGGAGGGGGGCCAGGCTGCGCAGGCGCAGGGCCATCGCTACCCGCCATGATAGCACGGGGTTGACCGGGGGCGCGGTAGCGAAGCTATACTCAGGGGAGACCGAGCGGCATGCCGAGGTTGGGAGAGCTACTGGAGCAGAAGCGTCTCGAAAGGGGCCTCTCCCTGGAGGATGTCGAGCGGGCCACCCGCATACCCCTCAAATACCTGGTGGCCCTGGAAAGGGAGGACTTCTCCCAACTGCCGCCCCCTGTCTACGCCCGAGGCTTCGTCCGTAGCTACGCCTCCTACCTGGGCCTCAATCCCAGGGAGGTCCTCACCCTCATGCCGCTGCAGGAAGAGGAGGAGATAAGGCTTCGCCCTCTGACGCGGGTGGAGAGGCCCCGACCTCTGTCCGGCAGCGCCGTGGGACTGGTGGCCGTTCTGGCGGCCATCGCCCTCGCCCTGGCGGCGGTGGTGGGCCTGGGCCGAGAGGGCCCGGCCGCCCTGGGCCCCAACTCCCCCTCGGCCCAGCTGCGGTCGGGCACGGTGCCCCAGCTGGTGGGGAAGGACATGGCACAGGCGGCCGCCGAACTGGAATCGCGGAACCTGGACTATGTACTGGTGGCCATGGACAGTGGGCAGGCGCCCGATGGCCGCGTGGTAGCCCAGCTGCCGGGACCGGGCCAGCGCGCCAGCTCCGGGCAGCCCGTGGTGCTGGTGGTAGAAGGCCGCTGACGCCATCGCGTCCCGTGTCCCATGCGCTCCCGTAATGGCAGGCGAGATGGTGGCCCCTTGTCCCCCCTGGCCCTGGGGGCGGGCATAGGCCTTGGCCTGGCCACAGGCACCGTGGTCAGCGCCGGCTGGCGCTGGGTGCGGCCCCTGCGCTGGCCGGACCCTCCTTCTTTAGAGGGGGAGGAGTTCTGCTTCCCCAGCCTGGACGGCACGCCCTTGCGGGGCATCTGGCTGCAGGGACAGCACGGCCGCACCGCCCTGATCCTCTGCCATGGCTACTTCCGCAGCCTGGCCGAGCCTTACGACATAGGACTTTTCCTCCATCGCTCGGGCTACCACGTGCTGCTGTTCGATTTCCGTGCCTGTGGCAAGAGTGGCGGCCGTTACACCACTCTCGGTGCCAAGGAGGTGTTGGACGTGCTGGCGGCGGTGCGGCAGGCCCTTGCCCGGGGCGCCGAGCGGGTGGCCCTGCTGGGCATCTCCATGGGGGCGTCGGCCTCCATCATGGCGGCAGCGCGGGAACCGAGGGTGGCCGCGGTGATCGCCGACTCGCCCTATGCCGACCTGGCGGGCCTGCTGTCGCACCGCCTGCGCACGGTGCTGCCCCTTTCGCCGTTACGGCCTCTGGGTCGGGCCAGCATGCGGTTGGGGGAGTTGCTGGCCGCCTTCCGCGTCGGCGAGGTGCGGCCCGCTGACTTCGTGGGCGCCATCGCTCCGCGGCCCTTGCTGCTCATCTACGGCGAGAAGGACTCCTTCGTGCCGCCCGAGCAAAGGGAGGAGCTTTGGCGAAGGGCGGGGGAACCCAAGGAGCGGTGGACAGCCCCCGGGAGCGACCACGCCATGGCCCGCCTGGACTATCCCGAGCGCTACCGGGAGCTGGTGCAGGCCTTCCTCCACAAACACCTTTCGTGACGTTCCCTCCCGGACTCTGTAGAACGGCACGGCGGCAGCCGTGCGTCCTTGACATACCGAATGGCGACTGATAGCATCGGCCCCGCCTCGGACGAGCTAGTCCGCAGGCGACGGCGACATGCGCTTCGTCATCGGTTTCCTCATCGGACTGGCCCTGGGCGTCGCCCTGGGCGCACTGCTGTTGCCGCGGCTGCAGGAGGAGCAGCGTCGCCGGGAGACCTTCCCTCCGCCGGGGCCCGGTCGTTAGTCCCATGCAGCCTACCAAGCTGATCCTCATCATCGCCGCCGACGTCGATGCCGACCGTCTGATGCACCTGCTGGGCGAGAGAGGGATTCCCGTCACCAAGCTCAGCTCCAGCGGGGGCTTCCTGCGGCGGGGCAACACCACCCTCCTCTCGGGGGTGGAGGAGGAGCGGGTGGAGGAGGTGCTGGAGCTGGTGCGCAGGGAGTGTCGCGCCCGCACCGAGCTAGTGCCCATCCAGGCGCTTCCCTTCCCCGACGTGGCACTGCCCGCAGGCCCGGTGGAGGTTCGGGTAGGCGGGGCAGTGGTGTTCGTCTTGCCGGTGGAGCACTTCGAAAAGACCTAGGGCGGCCCCGCATGCGGGGCCGCCCCGGCATCCGTTCCTGGGTGCCCGGCTGCTAGCTGATGAACAGGGGCGCTAGCACGAGGGTGACGGTGGACAGCAGCTTCACCAGCACGTGCAGGGAGGGCCCTGCCGTGTCCTTGAAGGGGTCGCCCACCGTGTCGCCCACCACTGCTGCCTTGTGAGGCTCCGACCCCTTGCCTACCACCACCAGCTCCTCGGTGGCCGGGTTGTGGCCCGGGTTGGAGCCGGGCACGGCCACTCCCAGCCGCCTCGCCTCCTCGGCCGGCAGGCGCAGGTAGCCGGCCTCGATGTACTTCTTGGCGTTGTCCCAGGCGCCGCCCACGTTGTTCAGGAAGGTGGCCAGGATGATGCCGCCGATGGTGCCCACCATCAGCAGGCCGGCCACGGCCTGGGGGCCAGTGTCGACGATCCAGCCGGCCTCGTGCAGGGCGCGGAAGACCACGCCCACCACCACCGGCATGCCCACCGCCAGTAGCCCGGGGGCCACCATGCCCTTCAGGGCGGCGCGGGTGGTGATGTCCACCGCCCGACCGTAGTCGGGGCGCTCGGTGCCGGCCATGATGCCGGGCTTCTCGCGGAACTGACGGCGCACCTCCTCGATGATGGCGCTGGCGGCCTGCCCCACCGAGCGAATGGCCAGGCTGCTGAACAGGAAGACCAGCATCACCCCCAGCAGGCCGGCCACGAACACGCCCACCCCCGATAGGTCGATGGGCAGCGGGTCCGTGAGGCTGGTGATGACGCGGCCGTCGGGCAGGGGCTGCCCCGTCTCGATGAGCTTCTCCTTGACCTTATCGAGGAAGGCGCTGAAGAGCAGGAAGGCGGCCAGGCCGGCCGAGCCCATGGCGTAACCCTTGGTCAGGGCCTTGGTGGTGTTGCCCACGGCGTCCAGGGCATCCGTTATCTGGCGCGACTGGGGCGGCGCTCCGGCCATCTCCACGATGCCGTTGGCGTTGTCGGTGATGGGTCCGAAAGTGTCCATGGACAGCACATAGGCCGCCGACATGAGCATGCCCATGGTGGCCACCGCCGTGCCGTAGATGCCACCGTTGGGCAGCCCCGACTGTTCGCCCAGAATGAAGGAGGTCACCAGGGCGGCGCCGATGACGATGGCCGTGGCTGCCGTCGTCTCGAACCCTACCGCCGTGCCGGTGACGATGTTGGTGGCCGGCCCCGTCAGGCAGGCGCGCACGATCTCCCGCACCGGCCGCCAGTTGCCAGCGGTGTAGTACTGGGTGATATAGACGAACAGGATGCTGGTGACGATGCCCACCAGGCCAGCGGCGAAGAACCAGTGCCACTGGTCGGCCATCATCACGTGGGTCACCAGGGCCATGAAGCCCGCCGAAAGGGCCACTATGAGCCAGTAGGCGTAGTTCAGGGGGGTCATGGGGTCCTGGTTCTCCCGGGTGAAGAGGGGCACCGCCGAGACGCCGACGATGGTGGCAATGAGACCGAAGGCCCGCACCACCAGCGGGAACAGGATCCACTCCTCTCGGCCCGTGAGGCCGAAGATGGCCACGCCCAGGATCATGGCGCCGATGTTCTCGGCGGCGGTGGACTCGAAAAGGTCGGCGCCACGGCCGGCGCAGTCGCCCACATTGTCGCCCACCAGGTCGGCCACCACTGCCGCGTTGCGCGGGTCGTCCTCGGGGATGCCCGCCTCCACCTTTCCCACCAGGTCGGCGCCCATGTCGGCAGCCTTGGTGTAGATACCGCCGCCCAGCTGGGCGAAGAGGGCCACGAAGCTGGCCCCGAACCCGAAGCCGACGATCAGGAAGGGGGCCTCCTCGATGGGGTGCCCCAGCCCCCGGCTGTAGAGGCCGAAGATGCCGGCCACCCCCAACAGGCTCAGGGCCACGATGAGGAAGCCCGAGACGGCCCCGCCCCGCAGCGACACGGCGATGGCCTCTCGCAGGCTGCGGGTGGCTGCCGAGGCTGTGCGCACGTTGGCCCGCACCGCCACGTACATGCCGATGAAGCCGGCCAGGGCCGAGCAGAAGGCCCCCACCAGGAAGGCGATGGCCGTCAGCAGGCCCATCTCGGCGTCCTCGTCGAAGTACCCCACCAGAAGGCCGACGATGGCCGCCACCACGAAGGAGAGGAGGCCGATGGTGAGGTACTGGCGGCGCATGAAGGCGTTGGCGCCCTCGAAGATCATAGCCGCCACTTCCCGCATCTGGGGCGTCCCCTGGTCGCGCCGCAGGACGTCCCAGGCCAGCCAGGCGGCGAAGAGGACGCCGGCCAGACCGCCCACGGGCACTATCCAGACCAGCTCCATGGTCCACTACCTCCGTTCGGGGAGTGTGACAACTGGACGGGAGGGGATTTCGGACGCACGTGACATATCCCCGTCGCGCCCACGGGGTCGCATCACGAGCCTTATCATACCACCTGCCACCTATGGGTAAACGGGGCCAATGCTCAGCGGGCGGCGGTGCGGCGGGAGACCTCGGCCGCCTGCTGCTCGCGCCGTTTGGCCTTGAGCTTCTTCATCTTCTTGTGGTGCTTCTTGCGCGCCACCTTCTTGGGCTTGTTCATGGCCCTTCACCTGCCAGGCGGTGGTGAGGAAGGCGTCGCCGCATGGTGCCCCCGGCGGGATTCGAACCCGCGATTTCCACCTTGAAAGGGTGGCGTCCTGGGCCTCTAGACGACGGGGGCCCATTTCCGCATTCTAGGGCAGAGATGCAGAAGGAGCAAAGGCCCCCTCTGCTCCTGATAGGCTGCTGCGGCTGGCCCCTGGCCCGCCCTCGCTATTACCAGGCGTTCCCCATCGTGGAGCTACAGGAGACGTTCTACGATCCCCCTCCCCTGGAGCGGGCGCAGAGGCTGCGACGGGAGGCGCCTGCAGGGTTCGCCTTCTCCCTCAAGGCCTGGCAAGTGGTGACACACCCCGCCACCAGCCCCACTTACCGCCGCCTGCGCCGCGCCCTGGCCGCTGAGGAGGCGGCCCAGGCGGGCCTCTTCCGGCCGACGGAGACGGTATGGCGGGCCTGGGAGCGGACGCGGGAGCTGGCCGAGGCCCTGGACGCCTTCGCCATCGTCTTTCAGTGCCCGCCCAGCTTCGGGCCGGAGGAGGCCAACGTGGAAAACCTGCGGCGCTTCTTCCGCGCCGTCCAGCGGGGCCGCTGGCTGCTGGCCTGGGAGCCTCGGGGCCGCTGGCCGCCCGAGCTGGTGACCTCCCTCTGTCGGGAGCTGGACCTCGTGCACGTGGTGGACCCCTTCCACGCGCGACCCGTCTACGGCGCCTGTGCCTATTTCCGCCTCCACGGGCGCGGCGGCTACCGCTACCGCTACAGCGATGAGGAGCTTGCCCGGTTGCTGGCCATCTGCCGCGAGGAGCTGGAGCAGGGTCGCCGACCTGTATACGTCCTGTTCAACAACACGCAGATGGGCGAGGACGCGGCGCGCTTCCGCGCGCTGGCCCGTGCGGGGGGCCTGGCCTAGCGCGCCGCCGAGGGGCGAGCGGGGAGGGAGCGCTCCACGGTCGGGGTGGCCGTGGGGGGAGCGCTACCGACGGTGGGCGTGGGGCTCGGGGTCGGCGTGGGCGTCGGAGCGGGCGTGGGAGTGGCGGGTGTGGAGGGGCCGCCGCCCGAGGGCGTCAGCACCTGCACGTAGACGGCTTCCAGGCCGCTGACGGTGGACCTGGCCTGAACCTCCACCTCGTTGCCGACCTCGGGGCGACCGACGATGTGCGCCTCGGCCCCCACTCGCACGGTGGCGTCGCCCACCTGCCAGGTGCCGTCGGGGCGGATCTCGCGCAGGGTGCCCCGCAGCTGGACCAGGACGCCCGACTCCTGGCCCAGGACCACCACTGCCCCGCGGGCCTCCACCCGGTCGCCATCGCGCACGGCCTCCACCCGCACCAGCGAGCCGGGCGGGGGCGGGCTGGCGCCTGGCGGAGGGTCGACAGCCGTGCCGCCCACGAGCCACTTGCCGCCGCTGGAGCCCTGATACACCCCCTGGACCCAGAGGCTGCCGGTCGTGGGGGCAGCAGCGCTGAGCACGGTCACCTTGAGGGCTACCAGCTCGTCGCCCCGGCGCTGGGCCTGGACGCGCACGAAGGCCCCCTGCCGTGGCTCTCCTGCCTGGGCCTCGATGACAGTGGAGGGGATGATGCGGAAGCGCTGGCCGGCCACCCGCCAGACGGTGCTCTGCCCCTGCCCCAGCGACAGGTCTTCCTCGGCTGTCCCGTCCAGGGAGAAGGTGGAGACCAGGGCGGGGCCGCTCAGCAGGCGCACTTCGGTGGCCACCAGGGCATCGCTGCTGACGTAGGCGCGCACCTGGACGGTGTCGCCCACGTTGAAGGTGTCCAGAGCGGCGCCGCTGGCCAGTCGCACCAGCCTGCCGTCCACGTCCAGCTCCTGCCCCTCGACCCTCCGTACCACGCCGCGGATGATGAGCTCCTGGCCCGGAGAGCCGACCACCGCTACCGTGAGGGCGCGCAGGACGCGGTCAGGGTCGCGGCCCACCAGCACCCGCACCAGCTTGCCCTCCTCGATGGGCACATCGCCCAGCGTGACGTCGCCCACTCGCACCTGATAAGGGCCGATGAGCCACACCCCTGGCTCGGAGGTGGGCCTGGCCACTCCCTCGACCTGGAGCAGTCCTCCGGCAAGGCTCTCGGCGGGCAGGACCACACCCCTACCGGCCAGTCGCAGGCGGGCGTTGTGCAGGCCAGCGATGGTAGCCACCAGATCGTCACGTGCGCCGATGCCGGCCTGGCCTGCCAGCCGGATGAGGTAGGCCTGCTGCTGCTCCAGCCGGGCCTGGGCCTGCTGGGCCAGGACGGTGTCGTAACCCTCCAGCAGGCGGGAGGCGCGGGCCACTCGCGAACGGAGAGCGGCCAGGGCCTCACCGGGCACCTGGCCCTTTCGGGCTGACACCTTCTCTATCTCGGCGATGCGCCTGTCGGCCTGGTCCAGAAGGAGGCGGGCGCGGGCCTCTCTGTCCCAGGTAGCCAGGACGTGGGCTTCCTCGGCCAGCAGCTTCACCCGATAGAGGGGGTCGCCGGGCAGGCTGCGGGAAGCAGCCATCACCGTGGCCGTAAGGCTCGCGGCCATTACGGCCACCACACAGGCAACGATGGCGGCGGGTGCCAGCCAGCGCCAGGGGCGGCGCACCTGAGCGGCCCGCAGCTGGGCGGCCCGGCGGCTGAAGCGCAGCCAGCCCGAGGCCTGGGCGACAGGCCGCGGCCGAGGCTCGCCCATGGCCCGCACTGCCTGGGCGGCCTGCAGCAACGGACGCAGCTCATCGGCCAGGTCAGGGTAGCGGGCGAGGCACGACTGCAGGGACTCGCCCCGCTCCAGGGCGCTCAGGCAGTCGTCCAGGGCCTTCAGCAGCCGCCGCCTGCGCATGGCTATCTCTCTGTCTCCCGCAGGTAGCGCTCCAGGGCCTTCAGGGCACGGTGCTGCAGCGACTTGATGGAGCCTTCGCTGCGGCCCATGGCACGGGCGATGGTGCGGTTGTCCAGCCCGTGCACGAACTTGAGGATGATGACCTGCCGTTGCTCGTAGGTGAGGCGCTGCAGCGCCCGCTGCAGGTCCTGGCGCTGGAGGGAGGCCTCAGCCCCGGCCTCCGGGTTGTGGTCGGCCAGGGGCGGGGCTGCCTGGTCCAGGCTGACCTCCTGTCGTCGCCTGCGCTTGCGGTGGTGGTCCACCACACAGTTGTGGGCGATGCGGTATATCCAGGCGGCCAGGGGGATGCCCCGGAAGCGGTAGCGGGGCAACGCCTCCAGCACCTTGAGCATCACCTCGGAGGCTATATCCTCCGACAGGGCCGGGTCGCTGGTCTGGAGAAGGGCGTAGGAGTAGACGCGGGGGTAGTAGTGCTCATAGATCCAGGCCAGGGCCCGCTCGTCCAGGTGCTGGGCGCGCTGCACCAGCTCCCACTCCTTCTGGGACTGAGCTTCCCTCGCCCAAAAGGGGTGGGCGGCGTCGCTGGCAGGCGGGTCTAACGGCTCGGACAAGGCTATAGCCAACACCTCGTGCGCCCCCCTGCAGGAAAAACGCACGAGGCATACTTCTGGTTACGTCTAAGTGTAATCAGTCGTCCCCGCTCTCAGGGGAAAGGCCCAGCAGGCGACGTCGCGCCCGCTCGTAGCGCTCTTTGGCCCGTGCCTCCCGGTTCAGTAGCCCCTTGAGGCGGGGCGGGTCCAGCCGCTCCCCCTCCAGCAGCACCCGGTGGAGGGCCTCCAGTTGTTGCAGCCAGGAGCGGTAGGCTTCCAGATACTCTCGTTTGAGGTCTTCGCTGGGCGAGAGGGTGGGCATCTTACAGGAACCCTCCCCGCACGGAGCCAGCGATGGCCACGTCTATGAGGCGCGGCTCTCGGGCCTGCTGGGCCTCTCGCACGGCCGGGCCGATGTCCTGCGGGTCTTCCAGCCTCACCCCCTTCACTCCGAAGGCCCTGGCCAGGGCCACGAAGTCCACCTCCGGGTCGGTCAGGTCCATGGCCACAAAGGCGCGACCTGCCGCCCCCTCCCCCAGGTACTCCAGCATGTTGAGCTTGAGGATGCGATAGCTGGCGTTGTTGGCGATGACCCAGGTCACGGGCAGTCCATAGTGGGCTGCCGTCCACAAGGCCTGGATGGTGTACAGGGCGGAGCCGTCCCCCACCACTGCCAGCACCGGCCTCTCGGGACAGGCCAGCTTGAGGCCGATGGGCGCCGGCATGCCTGGCCCCAGCCCCCCACCGGCGGCGCGGAAGTGCTGCCCGGGGCCCAGCGAGAGGTGTCGCCCCAGCTGACCGCCGACGGTGATGGACTCGTCGTAGAGCAGCGTATCGGGGTGGAGGGCCCTGGCCAGCTCATAGGCGAAGCGGGCCGGCGGCATGGGTCGCTCGTCCCAGCGCTCGCGGGCCGAGGCGTCCATGGCCTGGGCCATGGCCTGGCGCAGGGAAGCCACTGCCTCCCGTCGCCGCCGGGCCTCCTCCCTCTGGGCGGGGGTCAGCCGCCTCTCTACGGCCTCCACCAGCTCCTGGAGGGCCTTGGCCGGGTCGGCCAGGATGGCCAGGTGCACGGGCCAGTTCTTGCCCAGCTCCCACGGGTCCAGGTCTATATGCACCACCCGACAGCCGCCAGGGAACGGGTTCTCCAGGATGGGGAAGAGGCCGCGGAAGACGGGTGTCCCCACTGCCAGCACCAGGTCGGCCCCCGAGAGCTGGGCCTTGAGCCCCGCCGCCGAGACGACGTTGAGGGGGCCTGCGTAGAGGGGATGGTCGGCCCCCACAGGCCCCACGGGGCCGAAGGAGACGTGCAGCCGTGCCCCTACCAGCTCGGCCAGGGTGGCCAGCTGCCGATGGGCATGGGCCGCCCCCGCCCCGGCCACGATGACGGGCGACTGGGCCTGGGCCAGCCATTCGGCAGCTTCCTCCACGGCCTCTGGCTCGGGGCGCATGGCCGTGCGAGCATAGCTGGGCGGAGCCACTTCCGCCTCGGCCTCCTCGTCCATGATGTTGGCGGGCACCGAAAGCAACACCGGCCCCTGGGGCGGGGCCGCTGCCACCTGGAAGGCCCTGCGCAGGAGCATGGGCAGGTCGGCGGCGTCCTGCACCTCCGCCGCCCATTTGGTGACGCTGCGGGCCATGCCCACCACGTCTCCCCAGAGGATAGGCTCCTGCTGGCCGCCCCGCTGGGGGTGCTGGCCCACGTACACCACCATGGGTGCCCTGGTCCAGTAGGCGTTGTAGAGCATGCCCATGGCGTTCCCCAGTCCGGGGGTTATGTGCAGTTGCACGAAGGCGGGCACCGGCGACAGCCGCGAGTAGCCGTCGGCCATCCCCACCGCCACTCCTTCGTGCAGGGCCAGGATGTACTGCAGCTGAGGGTAATCGTTGAGGGCGTCCATGAAGGCCTGTTCGGTGGTGCCCGGATTGCCGAAGACGTGGCGAACGCCTGCGGCCAGCATCTGCTCCAGCATCAGGTAGCGGCCTTGTCTGCGGGACACCGCCTCGGCCCTCGGCGTGGACTGCAGCAGGCCTATAGTATCATCCGCCGCTGGCCCCCGTCACGGCACGGGTGCCCCGCGGCGACGCATGGGGATGTCCCCAGGGAGCGGGGCGCTGGGTCGCGAACACCCGGCGCGTGCCGAGGGTGTTCAGCGGCGTCGAGAAGGGCATGGCCCGGTGGTGTGTGGCCCTCGGGGATGCGAGGGAGGCCATCCGGGGAGTGGGAAAGACTTGGTGGCGCCTGCGGGATTCGAACCCGCGATCTCCGCCTTGAGAGGGCGGTGTCCTGGGCCACTAGACGAAGGCGCCACCGGTTGGCTGCGGGGCTAGGATTCGAACCTAGAACCTCCTGGTCCAGAGCCAGGCGTGCTACCGTTACACCACCCCGCAGCGCCAATACCGATTGTAGCAGGGCGCTCCCGTCGAGGAAAAGGGGCGCTGGCCCTGGGGCCACGACCAAACCCGGCGAACGCAGCGTGCCCGAAGCCGGGTCGGGCTGCCAGCGGCCATGCCCCTGCGGCCGCACTAGCAAGGCCCACGGCACCACATCTTCCAGCTGAGATGCACCGTCACCTGGAAGTTGTTGGGGTTCTCCACCGCTATGGCACCACAATATCCGCTGGCGGTGCCGCTGTTGCCGCTCCATTCCCCCATCCTGATGCCCTGGTGCACCCCGTAGAGGGTGACGCTGGCGTCGGGCGGCAGCCAGACCTTCCAGCCGTGAGTGCTCAGGGCGCCCGCGCAGGCGATGTTCGTGCCGGCGAGTCGCTGGACTTCGACCCACTCGGTCTTGCCGGCCGGCACGTTGAGTATCACGCACCCCTGGCCCTTCAAGACGCCGCTGGCGGGGGGTGCGTCGGGTGCGGTGCACGCGGCCGGTGCGGTGGGGGTGGGCGGTGCGATTGGTTGCGTGGGCGTCGGGCTGGGGATGCCCGTGGGCGTGGGCGTGGCCAACGGCGTGGGGCTGGACAGGGACCTGGCCAGGGCCGTGGGCGTCGGCGACGCCTGCTGCCCTTCCTCGCCACAGCCGCCCATGAATGCCGCGGCCACGAGCAGGGCCGTCGCCACGAGGAAGGACTTGCCGAACACGCGCTCACCTCCCTCTTTGCTCCTGCAGGTCTTGCAGGACAGCGGGGCCTCCAAGTCCTCCTTTAGCCCCGACTCGCCGCGGTACGCAAGGGTTACGGCTGTGCCGTCGGGTATGCCCGCTCGGCGACGGCCCATCCAAGCACAGGAAGAGCCGGCGTCGGGGACGAGAAAGCGGGGTCTTTCTGCGGGTCTCAGCTCACGTGGGGATGGGCGTGGTCGTGGATGTGGCCCTCGTGCTCGTGCTCCCGCTGAGGGTTCTCGTGAGGGACATGCGAATGGGTCACCGCCGGGTGGTTGTGCTCGTGGGTGTGCACCGCCACCAGGTGCTCCACCTCTCCGCCCACGCCGCCCTTGACGTGATGCACGATGTGCACATGCTCATGGGTGTGGACAGTCTCCTCGTGGCTGTGCTCCCGGAACTCGCTCGTCATGGCCACCCCACCTCCTCAACACCTGCGTCCATTGTAGCAACGGCCGCGGTCGCCTAGGTCTCCCTCCGCAACCGCGCCAGGGCTTCCTCCAGCCGCGCTAGCGTCCTCTCCCTGCCCAACAGCTCCATGCTCTGAAACAGGGGCGGCGACACGGTGCGGCCGGTGGTTGCTACCCGCAGCAGCATGAACAGGTCGCCCGTCTTCAGGCCCAGGTCGGTGGCCAGGGGACGCAACACCCCCTCCAGCGCCTCCGCCGTCCACTCGGAGACGCCCTGCAGCCTCTCCAGGGCCGCTGTCAGCGCGCGCGCCGCCTCCTGCGGCGCGCCAGCGAAGCGCTTGCCCAGCAGGTCAGCGATGGAAGGTTCCACCCGCTCCACGAACAGGAAGGCGGCCATCTCGGTGGCCTCCACCAGGGTGCGGATGCGCTCCTGCAAGAGAGGCACCGCCCGCACGAGCAGTCCCTCGTCTATCTGGCCGAAGCGCCGCTGGAAGTAGGGCAAGAGACGTCGGGCCAGCTCGTCGGCCGGCAGGGAGCGGATGTAGACCCCGTTCATCCAGTCCAGCTTCTCTAGGTTGAAAATGGCCGGGCTGGGCGAGACGCGGTCCAGGTCGAAGTGGCGCACGAAGGTCTCGCGGTCGATGACCTCGGTATGGTCGTCCAGCGACCAGCCCAGCAGTCCCAGGAAGTTGAAGAGGGCCTCGGGCAGGTATCCCCGCTCGCGCAGCTCCCGCACCGACATGTCGCCGTGGCGCTTGGAAAGCTTGGCCCGGTCGGGGCCCAGGATCATGGGCAGATGGGCGAAGAGGGGCGGCTCCCAGCCGAAGGCGTCGTAAAGCAGCACGTGCCTGGGAGTGGAAGGTATCCACTCCTCGCCCCTCAGCACGTGCGTGATGCGCATGTGATGGTCGTCCACCACGCTGGCCAGGTGGTAGACCGGGTAGCCGTCGGACTTGAGCAGCACGAAGTCGTCCAGGGTATCGTTACGGACGGTGATCTCGCCCCTTATCAGGTCGCGGAAGCTGGTCTCCCCCGCAAGGGGGGTCCGAAAGCGCACCACCGGCGTTATGCCCTGGGCCTCCATCTCCCGTCGCTCCCCCTCCGAAAGGTCGCGACAGCGGCGGTCGTAGCGGGGCGGCTCGCGGCGGGCCATCTGCTCTCGCCGAACCTGCTCCAGCCGTTCAGGGGAGCAGTAGCAGTAGTAGGCGCGACCCGCCTCCACCAGCCGCCGCGCCTCGCGCTGATAGAGGTCCAGGCGGCGGGACTGGACGTAGGGGCCGTAGGGTCCCACATCCCGGGCGGGGTCGGAGGGGTCGGGGCCCTCGTCCCAGTCCAGCCCCAGCCAGAGGAGAGCGTCCATGATGGCCTCCACCGCCCCGGGCACCAGCCTCTCGCGGTCGGTGTCCTCGATGCGCAGGATGAAGGTGCCGCCATGATGTCGGGCGAAGAGCCAGTTGAAGAGGGCGGTGCGCAGGTTGCCCACATGAGGCTCCCCCGTGGGCGAGGGCGGGAAGCGGACGCGCACGCTCATGTCCAAGGCCATTCTAACAGAGGGCACCCTGGGGGCCAGGGCGCCTTGCCCCGCGGCCCGTCGTGCCTGTATCTTCGTCCTTGGAGGCCGTCATGGTAAGCGAGATCACCGTCCACGACGACCGTATCGAGGTGCTGCAGGTGGACGGCAGGGAACTCCCCTACGTGGAGTTCCACCGGCAGCAGCCGGCGGTGAAGCTCGTCGTGGACGGGGAGGAGTACTTCTTTTACAAGACCTTCCCCTTGCGCGGCTACGCTCCTGCCCTGCTCAAGGCCGTGCGGGAGCTGGAGGCCGAAGGCAAGAAGGTGCTGGTGGCCTACTTCCCGCCCGGACGCAATTTCCCCACTTCCCATCACTGGGACAGGCTGTATCTGTACGCCACGGGCATAAGGCCCATCGGCATGGGTAAGGCGCCGGGCCTCTAGGCCTTCTCGCCCCGCCGCACCGCCTCGAGACACCTCCGAAGGTCTTCCGGCAGAGGCGACTGGAACTCTACTGTGCGTCCGCTGGCTGGCAGGGTGAAGGCCAGGCGGTGAGCGTGCAGGAACTGGCGCCCTAACAGGCGCGAGGGCCTTCCATAGACGGGGTCTCCCACCACCGGATGGCCGATGGCCGCCATGTGCACCCTTATCTGGTGGGTGCGGCCGGTGACGGGCTCCACCTCCAGGAGGGAGTAATCGCCCAGGGGCTCCACCACTCGATAGCGGGTCAGGGCCTCTCGCCCACCCTCCACCACCGCCATCCGCTGGCGGTGACGGGGATGGCGGCCTATGGGCGCCTCGATGATGCCCTGCTCCGGCCGCGGGAGGCCGTGGACCAGTGCCAGGTAGACCTTGTGCACCTGCCTCGCCTTCATCTGCTCTACCAGGTGGCGGTGGGCGCGGGGCGTCTTGGCTACCACCAGCAGGCCGGAGGTGTCCTTGTCCAAGCGGTGGACGATGCCGGGTCGGAAGGCTTCCCCCACCTGGCCCAGCTCGGGGAAGAGGGCGATGAGGGCATTGGCCAGGGTCCCGCGCGGATGCCCCGGCCCGGGGTGCACGGCCATCCCCGGGGGCTTGTCCAGGACGATGACCTCCTCGTCCTGATACAGGACCGTCAGGGGGATGGGTTCCGGCTCCAGGGACAGGGGCTCCGGCGGCGGCAGGTGGACCGTCACCCGCTCGCCACGGCGCACGATGCGGGCAGCCCTGGCCTGCTCACCCTCCACCGTCACCAGGCCCCGCTCGATGAGGCGCTGGGCCTGGCTGCGCGAGAGGCGATCCACCCTCCGCGCCAGGAAGACGTCCAGCCGCTCGCCGCCCTGGTCAGCCGTCAGCTCCAGGGTCGTCACGGCCCGCCACCTCCGCCACCTTTTCCCGCTGCCTCTCCCCCCACAGGAGCTGATAGCCGATGAGCAGGACGAAGGCTACGACGATGGACGAGTCGGCCACGTTGAAGGAGGGATAGTGGGGAAAAGAGAGGAAGTCCACCACGTGGCCAAGGCGTATCCTGTCCAGCAGGTTGCCGGCGGCCCCTCCCAGCATCATGCCCAGGGCCAGGGCCACGGGCCAGGGCTGATGCTGGCTCCGCCAGTAGTAGACGATGGCGGCGATGCCGATGACAGAGGTCACGATGAGAAAGGCCGTCTGGTCGCGCAGGATGCCGAAGGCCGCGCCGGTGTTGGTGACGTAGTGCAGGCGCAGGGGCCAGTCGTCGCTGGGATAATACTGGCCGACCTCCATGAGGCGGGAGACCAGCGCCTTGGTGAGCTGGTCCAGGCCCAGCACGGCAGCGGCAGCGGCCAAGAAGGGCACGTCCCGTCGCTTCAGTCCCCTCACCCCTGACCCCGATGATAGACCCGTTTTGACCGCCTGCGCCACTCCTTGCTATGCTGGGCAGTGAGGGCCATGTCCCTGTTCGATATTTACCGTCGACGTCAGCGGGACCGCGAGCTCTACGGGGTGCGTCTGCCGCCCAACCAGAAGGTGGTGGACGACTGGCCCGTCCTCACCTACGGCGCCACCCCCCGCATCGACCTGGAGCGCTGGCGCTTGCGTCTGCTGGGAGAGGTGGAGGAGGAGCGGGAGTTCACCTGGCAGGAGTTCATGTCCCTGCCCAAGAGCATCGTCCGCTCCGACGTCCACTGTGTCACCGGCTGGAGCAAGATGGACAACGAGTGGGAGGGCGTGCGGGTGAGGGACCTGTTGCAGCACGTACGTCTGCGCCCCAGCGCCCGCGCTGTGATGGTCCATTGCTACGGCGGCTACACCACCAACCTGCTGCTGGAGGATCTGCTGCGGGACGACGTGCTGCTGGCCTACCGCCATAACGGTCAGGACCTGACGCCCGAGCACGGCTGGCCCCTGCGCCTGGTGGTCCCCCACCTTTACTTCTGGAAGAGCGCCAAGTGGGTGCACGCCCTCGAGTTCCTGCCCGAAGACCGCCCCGGCTTCTGGGAGACGTACGGCTACCACATGCGGGGCGACCCCTGGAAGGAAGAGCGCTACGGCTGAGGCCGCCTTTACGCCCGCCCACACCCGTGGGAGAATGGCCGTAGACGGGGTCGGGGGCGTGAGAACGTGGACGACTACGGCATCGACCTGGAAGAGGCCCTGAAGGCCATCGACATGGCCGAGGTGCTGGTGGTGCGCTTCGCCATACTGCCCAAGCGGCTGCTCGTGGACTTCCGCACCAGCGAGAGCGAAGGCCCCATGGTAGCGGTGGTGCCCAAGGCCGAATCGCTGGAGGAACGCTACAAGAGCCTCAAGCGCATGCGCCCGCGGTTCCCCCTGCCCGACCGCATCGTGGCCTTCATGTGGCCCCGGACCAACGTGGAAACCCTGCGGCGCTCGGCTCTCTGGGAACGCATGACCGAACGGCTGGTGGCCCTGGGAGGCCCCGAGATGGCCGACAGGATGGAGGAGGCCTACCGCCGCCTGCTGGAAGAGGAGCGACAGGAGCTGGTGGCCGCCATCCGTGGAGGCGAGACCTACCACTCCCTTTGGGAGCGGCCCCGCTGAGCTCTCCGTGAAGACCATAGACCTGCGCAGCGACACTGTCACCCTGCCCACTCCGGCCATGTACGAGGCCATGGCACGGGCGGAGCTGGGCGACGACGTCCTGGGAGACGACCCCACCGTCCGTCGTCTGGAGGAGCGGGCGGCGCGGCTGTTGGGCAAAGAGGCTGCCCTCCTGACCGCCTCGGGCACCATGAGCAACCTGGTGGCCCTGCTGGCCCACTGCCAGCGTGGGGACGAGGTCATAGTGGGGTCCGAGGCCCACATCCTGCACCACGAGATGGGAGGCGCCTTCGCTCTGGGAGGGCTGGGGTTGAGGGCCGTCCCCAACGACGGCCAGGGCCGCCTGGACATCCCGGCCCTGGAGGAGGCCATCCGCCCCCGCCACGGCTACTATCCGCCTACCGGGCTCGTCTGCCTGGAGAACACCCATAACCGCTGCGGGGGCACGGTGCTCACGGAGGAGGACACGGCCGCCATCGCCCAGGTCGCCCACCGCTACGGCGTCCCGGTCCATCTGGACGGGGCGCGCATCTTCAACGCCGCCGTGGCCCTGGGGGTGGCCGTGGAGCGTCTTGCCCGCCCGGTGGACTCGGTGTGCTTCAGCCTGAGCAAAGGACTCTCCTGCCCCATAGGCTCCGTCCTCTGTGGCAGCGGCGAGTTCATCGCGAGGGCGCGACGCTACCGCAAGATGGTGGGCGGCGGTATGAGGCAGGCGGGCATCATCGCTGCTTGCGGGCTGGTGGCCCTCGACAGCATGGTGGAGCGCCTGGCCGAGGACCATGAGAACGCCCGCTTGCTGGCCGAGGGGCTGGCCACGCTGCCCGGCGTGCACCTGTCGCCGCCGCCCCAGACCAACATCGTCTACTTCACTGTAGAGGGCTGGGACCCGTCCGAGCTGGTGCGCCGCTGCTCTCAGGTAGGCCTCCTATGCCTGACGGAGGGACGACGGGTGCGCATGGTCACCCACCGTCACATCGGCAGGCCGGAGGTGGAGGAGGCGGTGGAGCGGCTGAGGCGGGTGCTGGCCGTCCACGCCTGATGTGAGGATGCCGTTGCTCACGAAGCGGTTGCTGGGGTGGACTGCGCCTGTCCTGCTCCTGGCCCTAGTGGCCTGCGCTGGCCAGGGCGAGGCCCAGCCCCAGCTCCCGCCCGCCGACGTGCCGGCGCAGGTGCCCTGGGGGGAGCGAGAGGTGGCCCAGTACCGCATTCTGCGGGGCGACAGGCTCAGCGGCAGCGCCGTCCTTCAGGTGGAGCGCCGCGGGGACGCCTACGTGCTCACTCAGGACTTCCGCTCGGCCGACCAGCCCCTGCGCGACACGGTGACGGTGACGGTGGATGCTGCCACCCTCAAGCCTCGCAGCGTCGAGCGCGTCATCGCCCGCGAGGGGGAAGGAGAGCGCCGCTGCCAGGCCCAGTATGGATCCGACCGGGTAGTGGTGCGCCAGGAATCGGAAGGGGAATCGCGCACCGACGAGCTGGCCCTGCCGCCCCACAGCTACGACTCCTGGGCCGATGTGTTCCTCTGGCGGGCTTTGCCCCTGGACCGGACGTATCGCGGCGCCTACAGCGACATGGGCACCTGCCTGCTGCGCAAGCCCGGGCATGCCCTCATGGTCCTGGAGGTCGTCACCGTTGAGCCGGTAGTGGTGCCCGCTGGCACCTTCCAGGCCTGGCGAGTGGAGGCCCGCAGTGGAGGGCACAGACAGGTTGTCTGGATAGGTGATACACCACAAAGGCCTATAGTGCGTTATGATAATGGCACGCATATTTTTGAGCTGGAGTCGATACGCTGATGGTCACGGTGCTGGTGGCCGCTCAGGACGAGTCGCTGCGGCAGGCCGTCTCGGCGGCTCTCTCCCCCCGTGGCCATGAGGCGGTGACGGTCCGCGACGGCCCCGCCGCTCGCCGCGCCATCCTTTCCCTGCGGGCTGACGCCGTCGTCCTCTCCACCGACCTGGGCCTGTCCTATCTCCAGGAGCTGATGGAGCTGCTGGAAGAAGAGCAGCCATCGGTGCCCGTCCTTTTCCTGGCCACCCTGGAGGAGCGCTGGTCGCCCGGGGCGGTGCCGCGACGGCAGGGCCTGGACGGGGTGATGGTGCGGCCCTGCACGGGCCAGCAGGTGGCCCAGGAGGTCGCACGCCTGCTGCAGAAGAGCGAGGGCGAGTCCGTGCTCATGGGGGCGGCGTACCTGCATCGCCCGTCGCGGGAGTTGCGCGGTAGCGGCGGCTCGGTGCCCCTGACGGCCACCGAGGCAGCGTTGCTGGAGTACCTGGCCCGCCGCCGTGGTCGCATCGTGCCGGTGGACGAGCTGCTGGCGAAGGTCTGGGGCTTTCCGCAGGGCGAGGGGCCCGCAGGCACGGTGCGAGCCCATATCCGCAACCTGCGCGCCAAACTGCGGCTGGCCAGCGGCAGCGAGGTGCGCATACGGACCGTCCACCGTCAGGGCTACGTGCTGGACTAGCCTTCCGTCCTCGGGCGCTATACTAGAGAGTGGGCCTGCGGGCGTAGCTCAGTGGCAGAGCACCGGCCTTCCAAGCCGGCTACGCGGGTTCGATTCCCGCCGCCCGCTCCAACCTTTGCCGGAAACCGTCCTGCGCCTCTGTCGTGCCCTCGTGGTTGTTCCCAGGGCCGCTAGGGGGCTAAAATTCAGGCGGCCAGGCCCTAGAGGCCGCCAGAGGAGGTGTGGCGAGTATGGGCAAGATAAACGTGGCCATAATTGGCGTCGGCAACTGCGCCTCGTCCCTGGTCCAGGGCGTCTACTATTACCGCAATGCCGATGAGCACCAAGAGGTGCCCGGGCTGATGCACGTCAACCTGGGCGGCTATCATGTGGGCGACATCGAGTTCGTGGCCGCCTTCGACATCGACGCCAACAAGGTGGGCAAGGACCTGTCGGAGGCCATCTTCACGCCCCCCAACAACACCTACAAGTTCTGCGACGTCCCCCACCTGGGCGTGAAGGTGGAGCGGGGCATGACCCATGACAGCATCGGCAAATACCTGAGCGGGGTCATCACCAAGGCCAGCGGCCCCACCTCCAACATAGTCCGGATCCTGCGGGAGACCCAGACCCACGTGGTGATCAACTACCTGCCGGTAGGTAGTGAGGAGGCCACCAAGTGGTACGTGGAGCAGGTGCTGCAGGCCGGGTGCGCCTTCATCAACTGCATTCCCGTTTTCATCGCTCGCGAGCGTTACTGGCAACAGCGCTTCGAGGAGGCGGGGCTGCCCATCATCGGCGATGACATCAAGTCCCAGGTGGGTGCCACCATCCTCCACCGGGTGCTCACCCGCCTGTTCGTGGAGCGGGGGGTGAAGGTGGAGCGGACCTATCAGCTCAACTTCGGTGGCAACACCGACTTCCTCAACATGCTGGAGCGCGAGCGCCTCATGAGCAAGAAGATCTCCAAGACCACCGCTGTCACCTCTCAGCTGGGCTACGAGCTGCCGGAGGGCAACGTCCACATCGGCCCCTCCGATTACGTGCCCTGGCTTCTGGACCGCAAGTGGTGCTACATCCGCATTGAGGGGACGGGGTTCGGGGGAGTGCCCCTGAACCTGGAGTGCAAGCTGGAGGTGTGGGACAGCCCCAATTCGGCGGGGGTGGTCATCGATGCCATACGCTGCGCCAAGCTGGCCCTGGACCGGGGCCTGTCGGGCGCCCTCATCGGCCCCAGCGCCTACTTCATGAAGTCCCCGCCCCAGCAGTTCACCGACGAGGAGGCCAGGCGCCTGACGGAGGAGTTTATCGCTGGCAGCGACGGCCAGCGCCCGGCCTAGGCGCGGCCCTGCCGGCGAAGGGCAGGCGGCGCCCATGTGGAAGTACATCCTCTTCCTCGTGGCCTACCATACCCTGGGCCGCCTGCCCCTGGCGGTGCTCTACCGTATCTGCGACCTGGTGGGGGAGGCCCTCTATCTCGTTGCTCCCACCCTGCGGCGCCGGGTGAGCGACAACATGCGCCATGTGCTGGGGCCACAGGCCCCGCGGCGGGAGGTGCGCTGGGCGACGCGCAGGGTGTTCCGGAATGTGGCCCGCTACTATGCCGACCTGATCACCATTCCCCGCCTGGACCCGAAGGAGTTTCACGACCGCCGCCTGCGCTACTGGGGCTTCGACGAGTATGTGCTGCCGGCCCTGGAGCGGGGCCAGGGGGTCATCGTCGTCAGCTGCCACTTCGGCAGCCCCGAGCTGGCCATCCAGGGCCTCATCGCGCGGGGGGTGAAGGCCCTCTGTCTCACGGAGCCCCTGGAGCCGCCCCGCCTGTCGCGGTTGGTGGACCGGCTGCGCTCCAGCCAGGGCCACACCTTCCTGCCGGTGAGCGTGGGCAGCGTCAAGGCGGCCATCCGACACCTGAAGCAGGGCGGCCTGCTGGCCCTGATGGGCGACCGCGATGTGGCCGGCCCGAGGGCCTTGCTTCCCTTCCTGGGCCAGGAGACCTATGTCCCCACCGGGCCGGTGGAGCTGGCCTTCCGCACCGGTGCCCTGCTGGTGCCCGTCTTCAGCTACCGCCGCGACGGGCGCATCGAGGTGATAGTCGAGCCGCCCCTGGACCTGGAGCGCAGCGGCAGCCTGGAGGAGGACGTGCGCCTTAACACCATCCGCTTCCTGGAGCGGTTCGAGAGGCACCTGCGCCGCGACCCTGGCCAGTGGATCGTAATGGAGGCGGTCTGGGGCGAAGCTTCAGCGCAGGAGAGGGCAGCATGAGCGAGCAGCGCCTGGGCAAGGCAGACCTGCATGTCCATACCTCCCTCAGCGATGGCATGGCGAGCCCTCAGGAGGTGCTGGACTACGTCCAGGAGCATACCGATCTGGACGTGGTGGCCATCACCGACCATGACAGCCTGGACGGAGCCTGGGCAGTGAGGGAGGCCTGGGCCAAGGGGCGCTACCGCTTCGACGTGGTGGTGGGCATGGAGGTGACGGCCATCGAGGGCCACATCATCGCCCTGTTCGTCGAGAGCCCCCTGCCCAGCCTGCGCCCCGCCGCTGAGGTGGTGGAGGCTATCCACCGCCAGGGGGGCCTGGCCATCATCGCCCACCCCCTCAGCCTGGTGACCCGCAGCCTGAACCGCCGCGACATAGAGCGCCTCATGTCGCTGCCGCAGGCGCTGGCCCACGCCGACGGCATGGAGGTTGCCAACGGCTTCGCCCGCAGCCTTCCCTTCATGCACGGGCGCCACCGCATCGTGCAGGAGCTGGCCGACCGCTACCGTCTGGCGCGAGTAGGCGGCTCCGATGCCCATTTCCGCCAGGCCATCGGCAGCGCCTATACCCTCTTCCCCGGCCGCAGCGCTGAAGACCTGAGGCGGGCCATCCTGGAGCGGGCTACCGCTGCTGCCAGCGGCCGCCACCCGCGGCCCTGGGAGCTGGGGCTGTGGCCGCTCCTAGTCCAGCAGTGGAGGGGACTGACGGTGACGCCGCGGACACTGGGGCTGGGGGCCACGGCCATGAGCTTCGTCCAGCGCATCTTCCCCTTCCTGCGGCCGTCATGAGGATAGCGCTGGTCAGCCCTTACGACTGGTCCATACCGGGCGGCGTCAACAGTCACGTGGCCCACCTGGCACGGGAGTTCCGTCGGCAGGGGCATGACGTGCGCATCGTGGCGCCCAGCTCCCGCTTCTGGGCCCACCCCCTGGACAACCTGGAGATCATCGGCAAATACACGGTGGGGCTGCCGGCCAGCGGCTCGGTGGCCCATATCAGCCTGTCCTTCACCCTGGCGGGCCGGGTGCGACGGCTGCTGCAGCGGGAGCGCTTCGACCTGGTGCACCTGCACGAGCCCTTCATGCCGCTTCTGCCCTTTCAGTTCCTGCGCTTCTACCCCGGGCCGGTGGTGGCCACGTTCCACGCCGCCCGCGAAGGCGGGAGCCGCCTGTACGCCTACGCCCGCTACCTGATCCGCCCCTACTGGGGCCGGATCGACGGACGTATCGCCGTGTCGCGGACGGCCCTGAGGCTCATCAGCAAGTATTTCGCCGGCCGCTACCGCATCATCCCCAACGGAGTGGACGTGGGGCGCTTTTCCCCCGAGGTGGAGCCGCTGCCCCAGTTCGACGATGGCAAGCTCAACGTGCTCTTCCTGGGGCGGCTGGAGCGACGCAAGGGGTTGCCCTATCTGCTGCAGGCCTTCGCCCTGCTGAAGAGGGAGATGCCGCAGGTCCGCCTCATCGTGGTCGGACGCGACGGCGGAATGCTGGCCCCCTGCCAGCGCTTTGTGGAGCGGACGGGGCTGTCGGACGTGGTCTTCGTCGGGTATGTGCCCGAGGCCGACCTGCCCCGCTACTACCGCTCCGCCCATGTCTTCTGCGCCCCCAACACAGGCGCCGAGAGCCAGGGCCTCATCCTGCTGGAGGCTATGGCCAGCGGCGTGCCGGTGGTGGCCTCGGCCATCGAAGGCTTCCGTGAGGTCATCAGTGACGGGCAGGAAGGGCTGCTGGTGAGCCCGGGCGACGGCGAGGCCCTGGCCCAGGCCCTCCTGCGCCTCCTTTCCGACCCCGCCCTGCGAGAGGCCATGGGCCAGCGGGGGCTGGCCACGGTGCGCCGCTACGCCTGGGAGCGGGTGGCTACGGAGGTCTTGGACTACTATCGTCAGGTCATCGCCCAGCACTACTCCCCGGCCGGCTGATGTCGTATCTCCTGCCTCGGGCTGCCCTGGAGCGCTACCTCTCGCCGGCACTGCTGTTCCTGGACAGAGTCGGGGTACGTCCCGACCATGTGAGCCTGCTGGGGGCGGCTGGCAACGTGCTGGCCGGGGTGCTGGCCGGCCGCGGCGAGCTGCTGGGGGCGGGACTGGCCGCCTGGGGCTTCAGCGCCCTGGACGCTGTGGACGGCCCCCTGGCCCGGGCCACGGGCCGCCAGACCCGCTTCGGATCGGTGCTGGACGCGGTGCTGGACCGTGTCTCGGAGGCAGCGGTCCTGGGGGGCCTGGCCTTTCTCTTCCTGCGCCACGGCGACCAGGAAGGAGCCCTCCTGGCCTTCGTGGCTGCGGTGGCCTCGTTCCTGGTCAGCTATGTGCGGGCGCGGGCGGAGGTGGTGGGCATACCCCTCCGAGAGGGGCTGCTGGCGCGACCGGAGCGGGTGTTCATCCTCGGCCTGGGCCTTATAATCAATGAAGTGAAGGTAGTCCTGTGGGTATTGGCCGTAGCTGCCTCGCTGACGGCTGCCCACAGGCTCTTTTTGGCCCATCGACGCACCCGCCAGGAGGAGGAAGAGGCTTGATCCCGCTGCGAGACCAGGAACTGCTGCGACAGCGCTTTCAGGCCGAGCTGGTGGACCAGGTGCGGATAGACTTCTTCACCCAGAAGGACTTGCCCATTTACCTGCCGGGCAAGGAGCCTTGTCGCTACTGTCGACCTACTCAGGAGATGCTGCAGGAGCTGGCTGGCCTCAGCGACCTCATCAGCCTGCGCATTCACGTGTTCGAGGACGAGCCCGAGGCGGTGCGCGCCTTCGGCATCGAACGGGTGCCGGCCATCGTCCTTAGGGGGCGCGACGGCCCTCAGCTCAAGTTCTACGGCCTCCCCAGCGGGCACGAGTTCCCCGAGTTCGTGGAGACGATCGTGCACCTTTCGCGGCGGGAGGTGCCCCTGCCCGAGGCGGTCGCGCGCAAGGCCAAGCGCCTGCAGGAGCGGGTGACCGTGCAGGTGTTCGTGACCCCCACCTGCCCCTACTGTCCGCAGATGGTGCGAGCCGCCTATGCCCTGGCCATGGCCAACCCCAAGGCGGTGGCGGCCGAGGCCATCGAGGTGTCCGAGTTCCCCGATCTGGCCCGCCGCTACAACATCCGCGCCGTGCCCTACACCATCATCAACGACCGGGTGGCCATACCGGGGGCGGTGCCGCCCGAGGCGCTGCTGGAGCAGCTGGCCAAGGCCACGGGCACGGCCCTGGTGGAGACGGCCCCCGCCGGCGAGACCACCCCGGCCGAGCTACCCTCCGGCGACGAGCCCCCGCCCGAGCGGCGCAGCAGCGGCGGCCTCATCATCCCCTGATCAGTCGCCGCCAGAGCAGCAAGCCGCCTGCCGCCCCCAGGGCGATGACGCTGCCGACCACTGCCCAGGGCAGGACGTCGGTTCCTTCTCCTCGGCGTGGCAGCGGAATGGCCGAGGGCGGCAAGGGGGTGGGAGCAGCCTGGCCGCCCTGGCCCGGCCTGGGCACCGGCCCCAGCCCCAGGCTCTCGCGCCAGCGGTCCTCCAGGTCATACAGGCCCAGGCCGTAGACAGCCTGCAGGGCGCCGTCCACCGTGGCCCCCCGCTTGAAGGTGGCAAAGAGCTGGGCGAACTTCTCCTCGCCATAGGTCTCGATGAGGTACGAGACCAGCGCCCAGGACTGGCCATAGAACAGGTTCACCTTGGACGGGTCGCCAGGATAGGTGCCGATGGACGAGAGGGGCAGAAGGGCATCGCGCCGCACCGCCTCCTGAAAGGCCAGGCGAAAGGCGCCAGGGCTCTCCTGGGTGTAGACGGCTGTGCCCTCGTCCAGCCAGGCGGGGAGGCCGCCGAAAGGCCCCTCGCCCGCTGCCGCCGTGACGATGTGGGCCAGCTCGTGGCGCAGGGTATCCAGGGCGCCGCTGCCTGCCATCAGCACTGTGTCGTCGGAGACCTTCTCGCCGGCGGTGATGACCGCCCGGTCGAAGCTCTCGCTACGGGGTACCAGGGCCGGGGCCATGTCGTCGGGGTCGGCGTAGACGTAGATCTTGACGGGGAAGTCCACCTCCACCCGCAAGAGGGCCTCCATTCGCGCCAGGGCTTCGGCGGCCGCTCGCAGCAGCCTTCGTGCCTGGTCTTCGCTGCCGGAATACCAGTAGAGGGTTACACCACCCTCCTGCAGGGAACGGAAGGGGAAGCGGGGGTCAACATAGGTGGCTGTCTGGACGGGGGTGGAGAAGGAGCCGCCAGAGGCGTCCTGCAGCTCCCAGCGGTACTCCACCACCGTGCCCGGGGCCAGATAGGTGCGTGGCCAGCCCAGCTCATAGGCGGCGTCCACCCGCGTCCCCGGCTCCACCTCCACCCCGGCCACCGCCTGCACACCCCTCGGCAGCAGGCGATAGTGCAGGAGGACGCGCTCGATGGGGACGTCGCTGCTGGCAGTCAGGCGGAAACGCAGGCCCCGCGGGAAGGCGTTCTCCACCGTCTGGCTGCCCACCTGCACAGCCGGCTGGGCCGCGGCGACGGAGGTCGTCGAGGCCAGCGCGAGGAGAGCTATGGTCAGGGCCAGGAGGGCTGCCTTCAACCCGTCCCCCTGCCTAGCTGCTGCTTCAGGTAGGCCCGCAGGAAGCCGTCCAGGTCGCCGTCCAGCACCCCCTCGGCATCGGACGTCTCGTAGCCGGTCCGGTGGTCCTTGACCAGCTTGTAGGGGTGCAGGACGTAGGACCGCACCTGGTGGCCCCACTCGGCCGGCACGTATTCGCCTTTGAGCCGTGCCTGCTCCTCCTGCCTCTTCTCCAGCTCCAGCTCCAGCAGCCGCGCCTTCAACACCTTCAGGGCGAACTCCTTGTTGCGGGCCAGGGAGCGTTCGTTCTGGCAGGAGACGGTGATGCCCGTGGGCAGGTGGACGATGCGCACGGCGGTGGCGTTCTTCTGGACGTGCTGGCCTCCGTGGCCGCTGGCGCGGAAGGTGTCGATGCGCAGCTCTTCCGGCCGGATCTCCACCTCGGTGGGGGCCTCCACCTCGGGCAACACCTCCACCAGGGCGAAGGAGGTGTGGCGGGCGTGGGCGGCGTCGAAGGGCGACAGTCGCACCAGGCGGTGGACCCCCTTCTCGGCCTTGAGCCAGCCGTAGGCGTAGGGACCAGAGACCTCCACGGTGGCGCTCTTGATGCCCGCCTCCTCTCCGGGGGAGATGTCCAGGACGTTTACCTGGTAGCCCCGGCGCTCGGCCCAGCGCA
>JANXAP010000015.1 GCA_025062275.1 Dehalococcoidia bacterium | reverse complement strand
GAGCTGCAGCAGTGGCTGCAGGAGGGGCGGGCGGCCAAGCAGCGGCTCCTGTCCCAGCAGCCGCGACGCACCGCCAACCCCGACGGCACCACCACCTGGTTCGTGGAGATGGGCACCACCACCGAGCACACCGACGTCCTGGCCTTCGCCCCCGTGCCGGCGACGCTGCGGGCGGGCGACCGGGTGACCTTCGTCAACGACTCGGGGGCGCCCCACACGGCCACCTTCCTGGACGGGCGCAGCGCCCCCAGCCCCGACTCGCCCGAGGTGGGGCAGGTGGTGCCCGGGCCTTCGCCCCAGGTGCTCAACGCCCAGAGCTACTTCAACACCGGCCTCCTGCCGCCCAACGCCCCGCCGGGCAACGCCCCGCCCGAGGCGGCCCGCAGCTTCACCTTCGTGGTGGCGCAGCCCGGCCGCTACACCTACGTCTGCCTGTTGCACGTCCCCAGCGGCATGGCCGGGACCATCGAGGCCCAGTAGCGAGCCTCCGGAGGAGCGGGAAGGAGATAGCAGACATGGTTGAGGCCCAGCGCTGGACGCTCGCCGGCGATTACTTCGAGAGCTGCAACTGCGACGTGGTCTGTCCCTGCGAGGTCTCGCCCCTGGGGCCACTGCGGGCGCGGCCCACCCAGGGGCACTGCGACGTCTTCCTGGCCTTCCACATAGACAGCGGCAACTACGGCGATGTCGACCTGAGCGGGGTCAACTTCGTGGTAGCTGTGCACGCTCCCGGGGCCATGGCCGAGGGCAACTGGTCCCTGGCCGTATATATGGACGAGGCCGCCTCCTCCCAGCAGCAGGAGGCGTTGGGTGCCATCCTTTCAGGGCAGGTGGGCGGCCCCTTCGCCGCCCTGGGGCCCCTCATCGGCCGCGATCTGGGGGCCAAGGTGGTCCCCATCACCTACCGCAAGGAGGGGCGGCGCCGCAGCTTGACGATACCCGGCATCCTCGACTCCACCATCGAGGCCGTGCCCGGCGCCGACCCCCAGACGGAGGTGGTGAAGCGCAACGCCCATCCCCTCTTCCCGGAGGCGGTGCAGGCCTACAGCGTCAGGACCACCTACCGCGACCACGGTTTCGACTGGGACAACAGCGGCAAGTGCGCCGACTACGCCAGCTTCCGCTGGGCCGGCCCGTGAGGGGACAGGGATGGAGGCAGGGAGGGGGTGAGACGATGGCCCAGCCGGTGCCCCTGGCCCGCGAGCGCAGCCTGATACTGGCCGCCCTCCTCGCCCTGGCCGCCGCCGCCTGGGGGCTGCTGGTCTGGCAGGGGGGCGGCATGGACGAGGAGATGATGGGCCCCACCATGGGCATGGGCGCCCCCCTGTTCATGGCCATGTGGGCCCTGATGATGGTGGCCATGATGTTCCCCACTGCCGCCCCCATGGTGCTCACCTTCGCCACCGTCCAGGCCGGCCGGCGGCAGCGGGGCCAGCCTTACGTCCCCACCTGGCTGTTCGTCTCCTCCTACCTGGCGCTGTGGGTGGCCTTCGGGGCCATCGCCTACGGGCTGGCGGTGGGCGGCGAGCGCCTGGCCATGCGCTGGGACTGGCTGGAGACCAACGCCCCCCGCCTGGGCGGCGGCGTGCTGATGCTGGCCGGCCTCTACCAGCTATCGCCCCTCAAGTGGGCCTGCCTCAGGCGCTGCCGCTCGCCCCTGAGCTTCATCCTCGGCTCCTGGCGGGACGGGGAGTGGGGCGCCGTGCGCATGGGTCTGGAGCACGGCGCCTACTGCCTGGGCTGCTGCTGGCTGCTGTTCGTCATCCTCTTCCCCCTGGGGGTGATGAACGTGACCATCATGGCCCTCATAACCGCCCTCATCTTCGCCGAGAAGTCGCTGCCCCTGGGCCCCCAGGCGCGGCTGCTGGCCGCCGCCGCCCTCATCGCCTACGGGGCGGTAGTGGCTTTCCACCCCGCTGCCCTGCCGACCGTGTTCTGACCAGGGAAGGAGGACGAAGCCATGTACGGCACCCTCATGGTCATGCGGCCCAGGGAGGGCCACGAGCAGGCCGTCCTGGACATGATGGACTCCTGGGTGCGGGAGCGGGCGCCCGTGATCGAGGGCTTCGTCGCCTCGGTGCTCTACCGCAACCAGGACGACCCGCGGGAGCTCATCGAGGCGGTGGTCTTCTCCAGCCGCGACACCTACTTCGCCAACGCCAACGACCCGGAGCAGGACCGCTGGTACCGGCGGTTGGTGGAGCACCTGGAGTCGGAGCCCAGGTTCATAGACGGCGACGTGCTGGGCATCTGGCGCTAGGCCAGCCCTAGCTGTCGC
>JANXAP010000014.1 GCA_025062275.1 Dehalococcoidia bacterium | reverse complement strand
CGATGCCATACCGGGCACGGTCAACACCGTCTGGTTCCGGGCGACAGAGGAAGGCTCGTACGAGGGGGATCCCCTGCTCCGGCTCCAGTGCGCAGAGCTGTGCGGCACCGGACATGGGCGCATGGCCATCCCGGTGCGGGTCGTAGCCCAGGACGAGTTCGAGGCCTGGGCCGCGGAGCAGGCCAAGCGACAGACGGCGACCCCCTCCCCCACCTCCCAGGCCAGCCAGGATGCCGGGCAGGCCCAGGTGCTGACTCTCGTAGCCCGCAACAACGCCTTCGATCGCAAGTCCCTGACAGCCTTCGCCGGCAGGCCTGTCGCCATCGCTCTGGACAACCGGGACGCAGGCGTCCCCCACAACGTGTCCCTCTACCGCGACAAGGACTTCCGGCAGCCGGTCTTCGGCGGAGAGCTGTTTAGCGGCCCAGGCAGCAAGACCTATGAACTGGGCGTGCTGGAGCGCGGCACCTACTACTTCCGCTGCGATGTCCACCCCGACATGCGAGGCACTCTGACGGTGCGCTGAGGAGGCGATGGCGATGGCCGAAGCGGTGGCGACCGAGGCCAAGGTGGGGCTGTGGGAGGGCCTCTTCTACGTCCGCAGGGGGTTGCTGTGGGGCCTGGTCGGCTTCGGCATCGGGGCCGGACTGGCAGCCCTGTTCCGCGTCGTCACCGGCTCGAGCGCCTGGTGGATCGAGCACAACGTGACGGTGGGCTACGTCTTCGGCCTGGTGGGATGGCTGCTGGGCGTGGGCATGTGGGAACGCTGGGCGCGGGAGTGGCTGGGGCTGCCCACCGCTCCAGACCCCGCCGGCTGGCGCCGCTACTTCGCCTTCACCACCGACCACAAGGTCATCGGCGTCCAGTATCTGGTCACGTTCGTGGCGGTCATGCTCATCGGCGGGCTGATGGCCATGCTGGTGCGCTACCATCTCACCAGCCCTCAGGGCGCTCTCATGGACGACGGCGTCTACAACCAGGTGATGAGCCTGCACGGGATCCTGATGATCGCCGTGGCGGTGGCGGTGGTGCTGGGCGGGCTGGGCAACTACCTGGTGCCGCTCATGATCGGCGCCCGCGACATGGCCTTCCCTCGCCTCAACGCTCTCACCTACTGGCTGGTGCCGCCGGTGGCCGTGTTGCTGCTCACGGCCCAGGCGGTCGGCGGCTGGGACTCGGGCTGGACTGCCTACCCGCCCCTGTCGGTGGTCAACGCGCCCGGCCAGCTCCTGTTCGCCCTGGCCATCATCACCTTCGGGCTGTCGTCCATCCTGGGCGGGTTGAACTTTCTAGTGACCATCGCCTTCATGCGGGCGCCGGGAATGACCTGGGGCAGGCTACCCATCTTCGTCTGGTCGGTGTTCGCGGCATCCATTCTCTCGCTGACCTTCACCCAGGCCTTCGCTGCCTCGCAGCTCATGGTGATGCTAGACCGCATTGTCGGCACCTCTTTCTTCCGGCCGGAGACGGGCGGCCACCCGCTCATGTACCAGCACGTGTTCTGGTTCTACTCCCACCCGGCGGTCTACATCTTCGTGGTGCCTGGATTCGGGTTACTGCTGGAGGTGCTGGCCCACTTCTCTCGCAAGCCTCTCTTCGCCTATCGCTGGGCGGTGGGCGGATTCCTGGGCATCGTCGTCCTGAGCGGCCTGGTATGGGCGCACCACATGTTCGTCACCACGGGCGACGTGCCCTTCTTAGGGGCGTTCCTGGTCACCACAGAGGCCATCTCCATCCCCACTGGCCTGGTGTTCCTGTCGGCGCTGGGCACCGTCTGGATGGGCAGGCTGCGTCTGGAGACGCCTATGCTCTTCGCCCTGGGGGCGATTTTCAACTTCCTCATCGGCGGGATTACAGGCATCTTTCTGGCCGACGTGCCCACGGACATCAACCTGTCGGACACCTACTTCGTGGTGGCCCACTTCCATTACACCATCATCGGCGGCGAGATCTTCGCTCTGCTGGCGGCGGTCTATTACTGGTTCCCCAAGATGACAGGCCGCATGTTCCGGGAGTGGCTGGGGAAGGCCCACTTCTGGACGATGTTCGTCGGCTTCAACCTGACCTTCCTGCCCATGTTCTGGCTGGGCCTGCACGGAATGAACCGGAGGGTAGCCGTATACAGCCCCGAATTGCAGGACGTGAACCTGTTCGTGAGCGCTGCCGGCTTCCTCACCGGCGCCAGCTTCCTGTTCTTCGTCGCGAACATGGCCTGGTCGCTGCTGCGGGGGCCGAGGGCGGCTGCCAACCCCTGGGGCGCCCGCACTCTGGAGTGGCAGGTGCCGTCGCCTCCACCGGCCGAGAACTTCCCTGCCCCGCCCGTGGTGGTGGGCGGGCCCTATGACTATGGCATACCGGGCGCTCCGGCCCATGCCGTGCTGGGCGTGGCCGGAGCAGCGCACGCGGAGGGCGAACGATGAACGGCGAGCGAGAGGCCGACCGCAGGCGCCCCCTGTTCCTGGGCCTGAGGACGCACCGGCAGGTAGCAGTCTTCATGGCCGTATTCCTGCTGGCCCAGACTGTGGTGGAGTACCTGGTCGCCCAGGCCATGGCGGCCAACGTGCCCGTGCTGCTGGCCATAAACCTGGCCGAGGCGGCCGCCATCATGTACTACTTCCAGCACGTCTACCGCTTGTGGCGGGAGGACTGAGCCATGGAGACGGCGCTGGCGGCGGAGGTCCACGGTCTCGGCCCGGCCCTGAAGCTGCGGATACGGCAGTGGGGCCTGTGGCTCTTCTTCCTGTCGGAGGCCTTCCTGTTCGGGGCGGTTGCCTCCAGCCGCTTCTTTCTGGCCGGCCTGGAGCCCGGACACGTCGACCAGGCCCTCGGGCTGGCCATCACTTCGGTGCTGTTGACCAGCTCGCTGACTGCCTATCTGGCCGAGGCCGCCGCCGAGGAGGGCGACCGGACGCGGCTGGTCCGCTACCTCGGCGCCACCATCGTCCTGGGGCTGCTGTTCATGGCCGGGGTGGGGCTGGAGTGGTCGCGGGCCCACTTCCGGCCCTCCGACCGCTTCGGCACCGCCTTCTTCGCCATGACGGGCCTGCATTCTTCGCACGTGGCCTCGGGCATCCTGCTGCTGGCCATAGTCCTGGCCCATGCCAGGGCCGGCCGCTTTCTGCCGGCGGAATGCGCCTGCAAGCGGCTCTGGCCGTGGCGCTGGTGTCCTCACCCTGCTCCGCGCCCGACGCGGGAAGATATCTGGCCGGTGGAGGCTACGGTCAAGTACTGGCACTTCGTGGACGTGGTCTGGGTCTTCTTCTATCCCATCCTCTACCTGATGAGCTGGCCCTCCTGAGGGGTCGACTTTGCCCCAGTCTGTGACCGAAGTCACTGCCTGCGCTTCAGGCTTCGTCCCAGAATGGGGGCAGGATGGAGGGCGACGACCGGTTCCGCATCGAGCGCCGCACCAGCGTGCGAGAAGTGCTGCGTCGCTACCCGACCGCGGCCGAGGTGTTCGAGCGGCACGGCATCATGGGCTGCGGCGGTCCCTACGGCCCCGATGAGCCGCTGGTCTTCTTCGCCCTGGTGCACAAGGTAGACCCGGAGCGGCTCATCGCCGAGTTGCAGGAGCACATCGCTTCCGTGCGGGTAGCCGAGAGCAGGGCTCCAGTCGACAGGCGCCTCCCCTTCGCAGTCCTGCCCATAGGGCTGGCGGTGGCAGCGGCGCTGGGCGGCATCCCTCTGGGGGCGATCCTGGCGCTAATGGCCGCCGACGGGCGGCTGGATGCCCGCTGGACGGCTGCTGTCCAGGCCCACGGACAGGCCCAGCTCATGGGCTGGCTGGGGCTGTTCATCGTGGGCATGGCGCTGCACATCGTACCCCGCTTCAAGGCCGTCCCCCTCGCTCTGCAAGGCCTCCGACTACCGACCGCATTGGCCTGGGCAGGAGCAGTTGCGCTGCGCGCTGGCGCCGTCTCCCTGCCGCAGGCGGCATCGGTAACAGCGCTCCTCGCCGCTGCCTTTCTGCAAACGGTGGCGGCACTGCTGTTCGCAGCCACCGTCTCCCTCACCCTCATGCGCGGCAGGCGGGAGAGCTATGACTGGTTCCTGCTGTCCGCCCTCGTGTGGCTAGCCGCGGGGACGGGGCTGCAGTTGGCCGGGGCGGCGCGGGCCCGGGCGGACGGCGTGCCCTACGTTCCCGCCCACTGGGACGCGGCGGCGCTGGACGCGCTGGCCTATGGCTTCGTCCTCATGTTCGCCCTGGGGGTCTCCCTGCGGGTGGTGCCGTTCTTCCTCTCACTGCCGCCCACCCGCCAGCGGCCGCTGCCCTTCCTGGTGGCCGCGACCAATCTGGGCCTCCTGCTGCTGACGACGGGCGGAGTGGCCCGCGCTCTGGAAGTGGCGGTGTGGGCGCCGCTGGCGGCGGTGGGAGGGGCGGCCCTCGCCGCGGGAGCGGGCGGCACGGCCCTGGCCCTGAGGGTCTTCTCACCGTCGCAGCCCTCCCACGTGGCCGACGAGCAGACGCTGCACCGGAAGTTCGTGCGGGCGGCCTACGGTTGGCTGTTGCTGGCGCTGGGTGTGCAGGCGTGGCTGTCGGTGCGGGCGGCCCTGGGGCAGGAGCCGGGCTGGCTGGAGGCGGGGGCCGCCCGCCATCTGCTGCTCCTGGGGTTCGCCACTCAGATGGTCTTCGGCATCGCCTACCGCGCCCTGCCCGTCTTCCTGGGGGTGCGGCTGGCCAGTCCGCGCCTGGCCGATGCCACCTTCGTCCTGGTGAACGTGGCAGCCATCACGCGGGCGATGCCGCCGCTGGTTTCGGCGGATGGAGGAGGGGGCATGTGGTCGCACGTGGCGGGCGCCGGCCTGCCGGCCACCGCCGCCGTGCTGCTGTTCGGCTACAACCTGCAGGCGATGGTCGTCGCTGCCTGGCGGCGGCTGAGAAAGTGGGAAGAGGGCTTGCCCCTGCGGGAGGTGAGAGAAGTGAGCGAGCCCACGGCAGTCACGGCCGATATGACGGTAGCGCAGGTCATCGAACGGGTGCCCGGGGCGCTGGAGCTGCTCATCGAGCGCGGCTTCACGCCCCTGAGCGACCCGAACCTGCGGGCGGCCCTGGCCCCCACCATCACCCTGAAGGGGGCCTGCGAGCTGCGGGGGGTGGACCTGGATGCCCTGCTGCGAGACCTGAACGAGCTGGCCCGGCGAGGCCAGAGAGGGGAGACATCGTGAGCGAGGCCGAGCGTATCCTGGACGTCCGCAACGTCCATCCGCGGGAGAGGCATCCCCTTATCTTCCGCGAGCTGGACGCCCTGGCCGCGGGGGACGCCCTGCTATTGGTGAACGACCACGACCCGCGGCCCCTTTATTACGAGCTGATGGCCGAGCGGCCGGGCCAGTTCGACTGGACGCCCGTGCAGCAGGGGCCCGAGACATGGTCGGTGCGCATACGCCGGCTCGGGGCGCCCGGCGAGCCCCGCACTGTTGCCTGGCTGCGGGAGGAGCACCGCGCCCTGGCGCCCCGCATCGATGAGCTGGCTGTCCTGGCCTCCCGCCTCTCCACCGCGTCGTGGTCGAGGCAATCTCCGGCGGTGCGACGGGCGCTGGACTTCCTCCGCTCACACCTGCTGCCCCATGCGCGCCTGGAGGAGGAGGTCATCTACCCGGCGGTGGAGCGCGGGCTGGGAGCCGTAGGGGCAGCGGCCACCATGGTAAGGGACCACCGGGAGGTGGAGTCCCTCACGATGGCCCTGGCGGAGGCCGCAGGCAGGGCCGACGCGCGAGCCGACGAGGGCACGGTAGAGGAAGCGAAGCGCCTGCTCTACTCTCTGCACGCGTTGCTCCGCGTTCACTTCGCCAAAGAGGAAGAGGTCTACGTGCCAGTCCTGCAACGCAGTCTCACCCCGGAGGAGGACGAGCGGGCCATGGCCGTCCTGGCGATCCACGAGGGAGAGGGGCATGAAGACCGTGCCGGGTGAGGAGCAGCCTCTCGGGGGAAGAGACTTGTGGCTTGGCTTCGGTCCTGGCCCGCGAGCGGGAGGTGGACGAAAATGATGTTGAGCCCCGAGCTCGTCAAGGAAATGCTCAGGGACGTATACGACCCTGAGCTGCGCCTGAACGTGGTGGACCTGGGACTGGTCTACGACATCGCCTGCACGCCGGAGGGCGAGGTGGACGTGCTCATGACCCTCACCTCGCCCGGCTGCCCAGTGGGCGACGAGATCGCCCGGCAGGTCCACGAGGCCCTTTCGGGCTTCCCGGGCGTCAGGAGGGTAGGCGTCCGCTTTACCTTCGACCCTCCCTGGACACCGGAGCGGATGAGTGAGGAGCTGCGTGCCGAGCTCGGGCTCGACTGACCTAACGGGAGGTGAGGCATGGTCATCAGCGCTCGCCGCTGGGCCGCAGGCGTGGCGGTCCTCGTCCTCGCGCTTTTCGCCGTCGGCCTGGCAGGCTGCGGCGAAGAGTCGCCGGCCACTCCAACGCCCTCGAGCCCGGCCAGCGCTGGCGTCATTACTGACTTCCTGGGCCGTCGAGTTCAGGTGCCGCCATCGCCATCGCGCATAGCGGCGGTCAGCCCCACCACCATCGAACTGCTCTACTACATCGGCGCCACGTCGGTGGTCAGGACGGACGGTGTCAACTACCCGCCCCAGGCAGCCGATCTGCCCAGCGTGGGGCCATCGTACTCCCCCAGTCTCGACAGGCTAGCCTCTTACAGCCCCGACCTGGTGCTGGCCGATAGCGTCCTCCAGCGGGGGCTCGTGCAACGGCTGGAGTCGCTGGGCGTGCCGGTGGTGATGGTGGGCATCGAGCGGGTCGAAGACGTGTCGCGGGCGCTGCGCCTGGTGGGGCAGGCCATCGGTCGCCCGAACGCGGGGGAGGAGGCCGCGGCCAGGCTGGAGCGGGAGCTGGAGTCACTACGGGGCAGCGTCAGCGGACGGAGGCTGCGGGCCATGGCGCTGATCGCCGACGCCCAGGGCAACGTCTATGCCGCCCGCAACGACGCCTACGTCGGCTCCATCCTCCAGTTCCTGGGCGTGCAGAACGTGGCGGCCGACCTGCCGCAGACGGGTCCTTTCCCCGGCTTCTCTCAGATAAGCGCCGAGGCGGCCAGCGGCCTCGATCCGGACGTGGTGCTAGCCATCAGCCCGGCGCCGCCGCCAGCGCCGCGGCTCTCGCAACTGCTGCCCCGCATGCCCGGCTTCGGCGGCCTGCACGCGGTGCGGGAGGGGCGGGTGGTGGAGCTCGACCCTGCCCTGTTCCTGCAGGCGCCAGGGCCGCGGGTGGTCGAGGCCGCCAGACAACTGAAGCAGGCTCTGGAAGGGACGCGCTGACGGTGAGCACGACGAGCGCGCTGCGGGCCGCGAGGGGCACCTGGCCCTATATGGCGCTGGTGGCCCTTTTCGCCGTCGCGTTTCTCCTAGAGCTTTGCCTAGGCGCCGTGTCCCTGTCTCCGGCGCGGGTCTGGGCAGGCATCACGGGGGAGGACGCCCTGGCCCGGCAACTGGTCCTGGACCTGCGTCTGCCCAGGGCGGTCCTGGCCGTGCTCACAGGCGCATCTCTGGCAGCGGCGGCAGCGGCGCTGCAGGGAGCGACCGGAAACCCTCTTGCCGACCCCCACCTGCTAGGGGTATCGGGAGGCGCGCTGATGGTCGGGGCAGTGATGGCGGTGGTGGGGCTCGATCCGCCTGTCCCGGCGGCCATGCCGCTCGCGGGCGTGGGTGCACTGGCGGGGGCGGCGGTGCCGGTGGTGCTGGCAGGGGTGGGGACGGTGTCCGGGGCGGGGGTGGCCCTCATCGGCGTGGGCCTCAGTTACCTATGGTCGGTGCTCGTGCTGGCGCTTCTCACCTCGGCCGGCTTCCTGGCCGCCCCCTCCCTCGCCTTCCTGGGCGGCAGCCTGGCTGGCCGCGGCTGGTCGGACGCCTCGGCGCTCGCGGTCTACCTGGGCCTGGCCGCGATCGCGCTGGCGCTCTTGGTTAAGCCGCTGGACGCCCTCGCCCTCGGCGACGAGGTGGCCCGCTCCCTGGGATTCTCGCCCACCCTGGCCAGGGCGGCGGCGGTGGCAGCGGCGGCGTTACTAGTGGGCCCTTCCACCTGGGCAGTAGGGACCGTGCCGCTCCTGGGCCTGGCCTGCGCCCAGGCCGCCCGTCGCCTCTGGGGGCACGGTCACGCAACGCTAGTGCCCGGGGCTGCCTTCCTGGGTGCTATTCTGATGCTGGCAGCCGATGCGGTGGCCCGCTCCCTGCTGCCGGGGACGGAGTTGCCGTTGGGCACCGTCACTGCCCTGGTCGGCCTGCCAGTACTGGTGTCGGTGGCATGGGGAGCGGCCTGGCGCAGAGCATACTGAGCGTCCGCGACCTCG